>NZ_JBTRXV010000067.1:0-23779 GCF_054608695.1 Thiomonas sp. | reverse complement strand
CGAAAGTTTGATATTTCGTGCCTGACTTGGGCAGCCCGTTCAGGAACTTCCCATCCTGGCGCCCCTCGATTTGGATCGATTCCGGTTGATTGGGGTCACCGCGCATCACCGCCACCACACGCACTTCTTCGTCAGGCTTCATCGCACATCCCCCTCAGATACACCATCCGCACATACCGCCCTCGGCCGCTGCCATGCCCCAAGTCCTCGGACAACCGGCGCACCGCCTCGGACGGCTCAAATCCTTCCCGCCGATAGGCGCGGTAACGATCCTGCGCCCAGGCGTAGCGCAAACCATGCGACGCAACCTCCCCCACCAGCCCACACGCCGCGCAAGTATGTCGGTAGCGGTCACGCGCCGCCTTCAAGCTGCTCGCATCCACGAGCTTGCCCGCATGGCGTTGTGCAAGCTCTTGGGCTGCACGCACGGCGATCAGGGCGCGTTCCCGCAAGCCCTCGGGAATGACGGCAGTGCGCGTGCGTCCACCCTTGCTTCCCTCGCTGACCGTGATCGGCCGGTTCTCTGTAAGGCAGCGTTCCCACACCGCCAGACTGCCGGCGGCTTGGATGGCCTCCTGGGCACGCAATCCCAAGCACCGCTGCAATGCACTCAACACGGTGAACTCCACGCCGCGATCCCCCAAGGCAAGCGCATGCGCTTGCGCCGCAGTCAACTCGGATTCAGTGACAGCACGATGTTTGCCGACGCGATCCCCGGGCTTGGACGCGATGCCGAGCGCTTGGTTGGACCATTCCGGCGAGTCGGCTTTCGAAGCCATCCCCGCGCCGCGCATCGCGGCGCGGATGTGGCTGAGTTGATTTTGAAGGGAACGAGGACTGACGCCTTGCTGCTGCAGGTGCGCGATGTACTGGCCGATCTGCTTGCGGGTGATGCTGGCTGGCGCCAGATCGGTAAAGCGGCGCTCCTTGGCAAAGGCTTGTAGCCGCGCAAAGCAAGCATGGCGTTCCTCCCGGGTTCGGGTGGACTTCTTGCCCTGGTTGAGGGCGGCTTGCATCCACGTGGCAAGGACTGAGGTTTGCATCGAAAGACTCCTGAAGACGAACATCAAATCCAACCAGCACGACAGCCGAAAAGTTGAGGGGATGGTGCCCGGCTGATCCTCCCCCGGCAAGGAGAGGGCAGCGTGAACAATGGGCGGTGGCGTAGCCGCAGAAACGATGCGGAGCGTGCTCAGTTGAAACAGCATGAGCGGGCTGAATGGCGGGGCTAGAAAATGTGGCGCGCGAAAAAAGTCAGCGGCGCGCGCTCGTCACGGATACGTGGAAGGGTGGGGCAGGCGTGCGTCACGTGGGACGTGACGCACTGAACAGCGTGGTGGTACGCCGCGAGGTGTCAAAGTCGAGCAGTGGGAAGCCCACGCATGCCGACGCCATGGCGTCATGCGCAGCGGTCGTGCGGGTCTGTTGTGCGGCAGACCGAGCACGCCCATTCAGCTCGTGGGTTTCTCTGGGGTGGGAAGGCGTCGTTCAAGCGACGCAGGGCCGCTGTTGGCGCAAAGCCACGGCAGTTCCGAATCGGCGGTGAGGCCGATGTTCATGCAGGCAAGGTGCCCGAGGCTTGATGACGAGAGAGGTTGGCGATCGTGGCAGCGTTTAGCCGACGATCGCCGCGCGAGTCAGAGACTCGCCTGAGTGTGGTTCCGCTTGTGCGGTGCTTGAAAACAGTGCGCAATGCATTGCGCTGGTGAAACTCTACCAGCTCCGTGCTATCTTGCAAGCGACCGGAAACAGTCGGCATCAGCGTTGTATGGGAGTCACACTCGCATTATTTAATGCAGAATTTTTCGTGGGGAGAGGTGGTGGAATTTTGCCCACTTGCGCGAGGTAAAAAGCTCAATCGGAACAATACCTTGTGTCTACGATGTGTGGGTCGTCCACCCGCCAAAAAACAGTTTAAGTCCTTGGTTATCGAGGGCTTTCTGAGCATTTCAAGGCTTTGCTCCCACAAAACCTACCCTAGCAAATTTGCCCTGGTAGGTTTATTTTTGCCTGCAATTTTTTGCTTCATGGCGGCATCGGCGCGCTACTCCCCCCAGGGGTTTAATCCCTGCATGGTGAGCCTTGACCCTGGCCGATCGCTGCCTTCCTGGATGCAATTCCGCGCTGGCCATCACACCAGCCCGCCTGACTCTCTCCCCACCAGTCGGCACTTTCTTGAAATCCTGGAATGTGCCCCGCATCGCCATCAAAAGCTTGCTCGCACCTGTTTCCGAGGTCCTGAGCCTGTCGCAGCAGGAGCTACGAGCTGCACGGATCAACTGCAGGACCGTGCGATTGTGTGGGGCGCAGCAGATCATGCCGTGCGATTCAAGCACGGTATGGATATTAATGGGCAAATTCAGACCGCTGCATTTTGACCAGTGTTTCAAGCACTCGCAACTCATTATCCGTGAGACACATCGCAGCGGCTACCCAATCATTCACAACTGAATTCAACTCATCATAATTGAGTGCGGTCATCCTGGCTTTAGCATGCTGTAGGGCTTGTCTGGCCTTGCGGCGCTTACTATGCTCGACAATAAACTCCCCGATTGCGCTTTCGCCGGCCCCTGAAGGGCAAACACGATCGATGATGCCAATTTCCTCTAATTCATTAGCCGAATAGATCTTGCCATTGCGCATGATTTTTTCCGCTTCATAAACTCCAATTCGGCGCGCTAATAAGCTCATCCCGCCGGTACAAGGGAAGAGGCCGAAAAGGATTTCCGGGAAACCGAATTCAGCATGTTCTTCTGCAACGATATAGTCCGCGGACAAAGCTGTCTCAAACCCACCACCCAAGGCGCGACCTTGGACAAGGGCAATGGTGGTGCTCTGCCGAGTGATTGCGGTGGCCCATTGATACATCATGTCAAGGCATTGCACGGAGTAGATGCGAAGGGAGTCGGAATCACCTCGCCGGATGCACTCTAGAAAATGATTGAGATCACCACCAACATTGAAATAATCAGGGTGCCTGGAGCGCAGAACCGCGTAATGAATCGGATCATCTCGATCATCGTCACTCCACATGCTTTGATTTTCGCTGATGTGACTGATCAAACCTTGGAGTGACTGGAGCAGCCGCTGAGAAAAATTCTGCGGGCGGTTTCTCTGGATCGCCATGCTGATCCACAGTACACTCAGTGCAGGATCAAAGTCAGCCTCGACAAGAGGCGTCGAGAGCGCAACGACATTCGCGTCTGTACTTAGCATGGTTAGATTCAGTCGAATGTGGAGGACCGTACCACCAGAGCCGCATTGGTCCCGCCGAAGCCTGCAGATAGGCTCATGGCATGTCGTACGGGCTGATCGAGCATCGTCTCAGTCACATGCCGAATGCCACTGCATTCTGGATCGAGGTCGGAAAGGTGTGCCGTTGCTGGAATGAACGAATGGCGCAGAGCTAGAACACAGACCAGAAGTTCCATGGCGCTGGCTGCGCCGAGCATGTGGGCATGCAAGGCCTTCGTAGCGCTCACAGGAACCGACTGCGCTGCATTGCCGAGGACTTCTTTTAAAGCTGCCACTTCGACGGGATCACCGCCGCGCGTAGCGGTGGCGTGGGCATTGATGTAGTCAAGTTCGGAGGCATCGATGCCAGCAGTGCGCAGGGCCGAACGCATCGCAGCGATCTGTCCGCGCTGGTGGGGTGAACCGATGTGATGGCCGTCAGAAGCGATGCCCCAGCCAGCAACAAATGCATGAATTGGGGCCTGACGTCGTTCTGCGTGCTCACGCGATTCCAGCACGAAAAACACGCTTCCCTCCCCCAAGACTAAACCGGTGCGCTGGCGCGAAAAAGGGCGACAACTTTGGGACGGCACAGCGTCGACTTCGGCTAACGCGCGAAGCCCATCCCATGCACCAAGAAATACAGGTGTCAGCGCTGCTTCCGCTCCACCGGCAATTGCAATGTCAATTTCCCCGTTCCTGATTTGCCTGCAAGCGTCAGCAATTGCAGATCCTGACGATGAGCATGCCGATGTATGACTTGCTGTAGGCCCATATACCTGCTGCCGAATGGAAATCTGTGCAGCTCCGGCGTTAGCCATGCAACCCATGATCACATAGGGTTTGGCAGTCTTCTTCTCGCCGGTGTAAAACTGACGTGTCCACTCCCATTCAGTTGCGCCACCACCACGGACTGTCCCAAAAAAAACGCCAGCACGTTCGCCAAATGAGGAATAGTTCACGATTCCGGCGTTTTCTGTAGCTTGCTGGGCTGCCAGGATCGCCAACTGGGTCGTACGATCAAGGAAAGGCAATTCGACGCGCGTGAACGAGTCATTGAACTGGGCCTCAACGGGAGCCATCGGAAATGGCCTTGACAAGGCTTGGGATTCGAACGCCCTGACTCCTGATCGCGAAGCGAGAAGACTTTCCAAGACTGTCGTCTCTGTCATGCCGATCGGAGAGATGACGCCAATACCGGTGATTGCTATATCAATCATGACCGCCTGCTTGCATATTTTTAATAACCATATCAGCAACATCGCGCAATGTTGGATTTTTAGGAAGGTCAATATTTTTTAAATTCTGCCCGATGACGTCCTCCAGGCTCATGATCACATCGAGAATTCCCATTGAGTCCAAACCCAGATCCCCAATTGGCATGGTGTCTGGTTTGTCGGATAAATCTATGTTGAACGTCGATAGGACTATATCTTTGATTTTCTTGATAATTTGAAACTCATCCCAGATCTGATTCATGATTTCCTTTGTGTGTCGAAAGTGATTTAATATGCGTTATTCCGTGCGGGTTGTTTTGCGCTGCATCCTTTATTTCGCGGCAGCTTATTGTAAGCTCTAATTTAATATTTAAACCCTGGCATGAAAATAATAATAGATTTTATATGACGATGATTTCTTAAAAATGAACATCAATAGCGGCAACGATTGGAAAGGCGCGCCCACGATAATAATCGTCGATGATCAAGCGACGAATCGTCATTTATTGGCTGAGATTTCAAGCAATACTTGTCCGCAGGCAAACATCCTGCCATTCGAAGATCCTGTGGCCGCCCTTTCATATGCCAATACCCATCCCATTGATCTTGTTTTGACTGATTATCGCATGCCCCGAATGAACGGAGTGATGCTGATCAAGGCCCTAAGGTCGCTGGAGCATCTGGCCGAGCCGCCCATCATCTGCATCACGGCGGTCGACGATTTGGCAGTACGGTACGACGCCTTGGATGCTGGCGCCAATGACTATCTTAGCCACCCGTTGGACTACCGCGAATGCGCTGCCAGATGTCGAAACCTCCTCAATCTGCGCCGCTTCCAACTCGCAACTCTCCGTCACGCCGGCGAGTTGGAGCATAGGGTCGAGCAGGTCATACAAGATCTTCAAAAAGAAAAAATGGAGACGTTGTTCCGCCTTGCCAAAGTCGCTGAACAGCGTGACATCGATACCGGGGCGCATCTCAGCCGTATCGGGCGCTACTCGGCGTTGTTGTCGCGCCGTTTGGGGTGCAGTGAAGCCTTCACGGCCGTTTTAGAGATGGCTGCGCCGCTCCATGACATTGGGAAAGTCGCCATACCCGATCAAATTTTGCTAGCGAGGCGCAGCTTGACACCGGAGGAGTGGACAGTCATGAAGACCCACACGGTGATTGGACATGCCATGCTCTCCGGCGGTCATACGGAACACATGAGAGTCGCTGCGGAAATCGCGCGTTCACATCACGAGAAATTTGATGGCAGTGGGTATCCAGACGGCCTTTCAGGACAAGACATACCGCTTTCGGCGCGAATCCTAGCGGTGGTCGATGTTTACGACGCGCTCACTTCCAGGCGGCCGTATAAGGAGGCGTGGACGCATGAGAAAGCACAGGACTATTTGCGTCAACAGACTGGATCACACATGGACTCGGAATTGGTCAAGGTCTTCCTGGCTGATCTGACAGGGTTGACTGAAATCAGTACAAGTCTGCCCTAACGCCAAACTGGCTACGAGCCCCTTAAACCCAAGCCCTTACCGGCATGGACACCGAGTAAAGGAAGCCTATCATGGAAAAGCCAAGCATTTTTGATTACGCAACCGCGCTAAGAGGACAAGCGCAATTGCGGATGTGGTTGGCGGGCATATGCATCGCGATTTGGCTATGTGTGATTTTCACCCTGAAGTCGCCTCCTCTGTATGTATTTCTCGTGGCATTTGTCCATCTAACTTACGCAGTTGCCCTCTATGTCATGACGCATCGAGGCCGAAATGTCTGGTCAAAATGGCTCGGGTATCTGACGGCACTCCTCGACCCCCTAATGCTGACTGCTTGGGTCATTGTGATGGGGCAAACAGCTGTGCTTGTGGTTCCGCTTTTTATCTTTACTTCCATTGGCTACGGTATGCGGACCGGCAACAAGGCGATCATGCGTACCGCACAAGGGGCTTCACTCGCTGGACTTGCGATGGCTCCTCTGTTGGCATCTTACTGGCAAGATCACATGTTGTTTTGGTTTTCCAGTTTGATTTCAATTCTGATGATTCCCGGCTATGTTGCTGTCCTGATGGACAAGCTAAATCAAGCTATTGTGTTTGCCGAGCACGAGAGTCGGGCTAAATCTGATTTGCTGGCGAGGGTTAGCCACGAATTGCGTACTCCACTGGGTGGGATCTCCAATGCCGCGGAACTATTACAAGCAGAGGCAAACACGGAGAGACCCAAACAACTGGCTGCGACAATACTCACATTGAGCGGTCACTTGCTCGCGGATATCAATGATCTACTGGATCAAAGCAAGCTAACGTTGACCAAGATACAACTCAAGGCAAACCCTATCAAGCTTGCCGATCAAGTGGACATGGTTCGTGCTTCAGTCGAGACCAATGCCAGGAAAAAGGGGATCGGTTTTTCGAGCATGATCGACCCAAGAATTATCGATAACGTTGTCGGTGATTCCCATTGGCTGACACGTTTGTTGATTAATTTGGCCGGGAATTCCGTGAAATTTACGGAGTATGGCTCCGTGGCGTTGAGTATTTCTCTCTTGCGGGAATCGCCGTCCGATTATCTCTTGCGCTTTAGTATAAAAGACTCGGGGATTGGGATACCTAAAGAATTCCAGGATAAAATCTTCGATCCTTTTGTTCAGCTCGGCACAAAAAGCTTGCAGCACGCGGAAGGAACGGGTCTCGGATTGGCCATCAGCAGGCAAGTTGTCGAGGTGATGGGGGGGACTTTACGAGTCAGCAGCGATGTCGGTATAGGGAGTACTTTTTGGTTCGACCTGCGCATGCCCCGCATCCCAGCCAGTCGGAACGGATTCGAGGAATCGAGCAACATTGGCGATCTGGATCGAAAAAGCATGCTCGAACGGCGACGCATCCTGATCGTTGATGACAATGAGACCAATCGCTACCTGCTACAGGAAATATTGCAGAAAGAAGGCCACTCAGTGATTCTCGCTGACAGCGGCGGGCAAGCGCTAGATATACTTGCAGGCAGTGAGCAATTTGATTTACTCCTTCTTGACTACAACCTCGGCGATATAGACGGTAGCACGGTATTGCAAACATACCGGTTTGGCTGTCGCAATCCTGTTCCTGCTTATTTTCTGACGGCTGATGCGTCGGCATTAACAGCTTCACGGCTAAAAAATACAGGCGCGCTCGGAGTCCTCACAAAGCCAGTTCTTGCGCAAGAACTGCGTGACGTGATCAATCGCACTTGCAATTCGATGGATGTTAAGCAAAAAGTTTCATCCCTGCAAACAGTCTCAGGTCGCAAGGATTTGATGCCTGAACCTGCAGCGTCACAGCGTTTGCGCCCGATTCCTACTGTTTATATAGACATGAAGGTTATCGATAAACTCAAGCAAATCGGTACGAGGCGGGATTTTATTAAGGAATTATTGGGGCGTGCTAGCACTGATATCGAGCGCAATACGTCGCGCATTCTTGATGCACTGGAATCAGAAGATCACAATGGCGTATACGACGCCGCACATGCGCTAAAAGGCGTTTGCATGGAAACTGGTGCAATGCGTTTGATGAGCCTGGCGATTGGCATCATGCGAACAGAAAGTGCAATTCTGGTTGAACAGAAACAGAGATTGGCGCAAGATTTGCAAGAATCGAGCACGAAAACCAGAGAAGCTCTGCGCGAGGTGATCGCGGAGGCTGGGAGTCAAGATGGCACGTTCTACCAAAATGTTGATTACGGATGAAGGTTGATGCAGGCTTTTTGGGAGCTTGTCGCCCAGCAAAAATCCCAAACTTCGGCTAAAAAGCCAGCCCCTACGAACGCACCGTCTGCAAGGGCTGCATCCGAGCTGGGTACGGGCGGTTGAATTCGTCTTTGCTTGCAGTCAGCACAAAGTCGCGCGGATCTCTTGCAACAAAGCGTCAGGGGCCTCTTCGGGAATGTAGTGCCCGCAATCCAGGGCATGGCCACTGACTTGTTCGGCGACTTGGCCCCATTCACGCAAGGGGTCGAACAAACGCCCGACGATCCCTTGACGCCCCCACAACACATGCAATGGACAAGTGACGCGACGGCTTTGCTGCCGGTCCCATCGATCGTGATCCAGATCGAT
The DNA here is from genome assembly GCF_054608695.1 of Thiomonas sp. Classification (NCBI taxonomy): domain Bacteria; kingdom Pseudomonadati; phylum Pseudomonadota; class Betaproteobacteria; order Burkholderiales; genus Thiomonas; species Thiomonas sp. The sequence goes on along the minus strand of NZ_JBTRXV010000067.1, from coordinate 15,238 downwards.
GGTCGCCGACGCCCGGTAATCCTCGCACATCGCATGAACAGCCCCCTCGCTACGCAAGGCAGACCGATAGGCTCCCTGCGCCTCGGGCGTGAAAGGTGTCATGCCAGCGGAACGATTGCCCATCACGGCATCGATATAAGCATCGGGGTCGGAACTGATCAGTTTTTCCGGAAAAGGGTAGGGCTGGATCAGAAAAAACCAGTGGAAGTAGGCCGTTGCAAAGGTCCGATTGGTTTGCTCATACATCGCCAGGGTCGGAGCGATGTCGAGCAAGATGGCTTTGCGTATCGCGGCAGGGGAGTCCAGGCACAGGCGGTGCGCGACCCGTGCGCCACGGTCGTGGGCGCAGATGAAGAACGATTCGAATCCCAGGCTTTGCATCACCGCAACCTGATCTGCCGCCATGGCGCGTTTGCTGTAGGTGCTGTGATCCGCTTGCCCCTGTGGTTTCGACGACGCACCGTAACCGCGTAAATCCGTCGCGACGACGGTGTAGTGTGCCGTCAAGGCATCTGCGATCTTGTGCCAGATCATGTGCGTCTGGGGATGACCATGCAGCAACAGCAGTGGTGGCCCGCTGCCGCCGATATGGCCTGCGATGCTCGAACTGCCGGCCTGGATGCGAATCGGATGAAAATTCTTGAACATACGCAGATCCTTTCAGATGCAGTTCTCGCAGGCGTTGAGTGGGTCCAGATGACATCATTGTCGCAGTGCATTCGACGTCGACGGTTTCAAGGCCGCATGGATGCGTTGATGCTGCGGCTGATGCGGTCCCATTGTGATGATGATCTGACTTCAAGGGGATGGCGGGGTCGCAGGTTTTGGCCAAGTTGGTGCCGGGGCGACCTTCTAGGTTCGATGCGTCGCGGCTGTCGGTCAAGGTGAAAGGGAAAACACGATCGGCACCAGCACCCAGCCGGAAACCGGCTTGCCTGCAGCCTGAGCTGGGATGAAGGTCCATTGCTGAACTGCGCTCAACGCCGCCGCATCGAGCTGACCATAGCCGGATGATTGCTGCACTTGAAGGGTTTCCACGTGGCCCTGGGCCGACACCTTGACCTTGAGCAAGACCGTCCCTTCCTCGCCGAGCCTGCGTCCCAGGGGAGGATAGTCGGGCTTGGGGTTGTGCAAGTAGGACGCGCCATAGGTCGGGGGTGCAGCGGACTGTTGTGCAGGGGGGGGCGGGGCCTCACCCTTGACGGATTCGTCAGGTCGCCGGGCTGACTCGGTTTCTGTCGGAGCAGAGGTCCGAGAGCGCGTGACGGGCGAATTGGCCGCTGCCGGCGCACCCGCTGGTGTGGTCTGGGCCTCGGCGTGATTCACCGGCCTCTCAGCATCGGTCATAGACGGCTCAAGCGACGGTTTCGAGTCAACCACGCGGGCGGTTTGACTGGGCAGCGCGGCTTGATGAGGCGGTGAGGGGTGCTTGACAGCCTCGCGTGGAAAGGCTCGCGTGTTCGCGGCTGCCGCCAGGGCAGGCGGTGTGCGTGGATGGTTGTTGGATGCCACGGATTGCGGTTGTACCGACAAGGCCTCGACATGGATGAGCGAGGGCATAGGCAGCTTGGGCGTGGGCACGAGACCGAACTGAAGCGCCCATAACGCCACCGCATGCAGTATCAAAACCGCCACAATCAGCGGCCAGGACACGCGTGCCGGAGGCATGTGCACCGCATCGATGATTTCCAGACTGATGTTGGAGGATGAGGTCGACATTACCACGGCACCCATTGCAAGGTCGCCAGCTCGACGGCTTCCTGGGTCTTCCACGGCGCGCGGCGGTGAATCAGCTCGGCCTTGTACAGCCCGTTGATCGTCTCGGCCAGGGCGTTGTCGTAGCTGTCGCCCTTGCTGCCAACCGAGGGCTCGATGCCGGCCTCGGCCAGCCGCTCGGTGTAGCGAATGCTGACGTATTGGCCGCATTCAACCGGTCGTCGCAACACGTCTGCGATTTTCTGACGATACCAAGTTCTCGAACACTTCAGCGGGCGTCTTCCAACCCAGGACCTTTCGTGGCCTGTTGTTGAGCGCATTGGCCACAGCCTGCAGGTTAGCGGAGTCGTAACGGCTCAGATCAGTACCCTTGGGGAAGTACTGACGCAATAGGCCGTTGGTGTTCTCGTTGGTCCCGCGCTGCCAAGGGCTTCTCGGTTCGCAGAAGAACGTCCGGATGCCAGTCTCATGACGGAGGCGCTTGTGCTGGGCCATTTCGGATCCTTGGTCCCAAGTCAGTGACTTGCGCAACCGGCGTGGCAGCGGCATCAACGCCAAGGCGATCGCCTCGCGCACGGCGTCAGCCCCGCGCCCCGCCAGCGCGGGGCCGTTCTTCACCTGCTTTGCCCCGAAGCCCGCTTGACGCGGCAAGTGCATGAGCAACGTGTACCGCGTCTTGCGTTCCACCAAGGTACCGATCGCGGAGCTGTCCAGGCCGATGATCAAATCGCCTTCCCAATGGCCAGGCTCTCTGCGCTCGCTTACCTTCGCCGGGCGCTTGTCGATCAAGTCCTGCGGACCTACAAACTGTTTGCCACGAGCTCTGACTCGGGCGCGTGGCATACGCAGTGCCCGCCCTGTCCTAAGAGATGCGCAGAGCTCTCGATGCAGACCGCCACGGCCGCCGATGTACAGCGCTTGATAGATTGCCTCGTGCGAGATTCGCATGCTTGGGTCATCCGGGTAGTCAATGGGCAGTCGATTGGCAATCTGCTGCGGACTCCAGGCGATGGCCCAATGCCGATCCTGGCGTCGCCCATGGCGCCGACCCGACCAAGCAACGCGGGGACCGACACGCCTTCCATCGGCCGTGGTGACCCCGCCGGCAATGCGCTCTTGCACGTATGCCTTCAGGAGCGGGTTGGCCGTCAACTTGGCAGTTCGAGGCCGCCTGGCTCTGCGCTGCGCGTGCCAATGCGCAGTCGTCGCGCGGTACTCGACGTAGCCGCTGCGCGTGGCTGCGTTGCGCCGCAATTCGCGCGAGATCGTGGAAGCGTGGCGACCGATCCGCCTGGCGATATCCCGAACGCCGTGCCCTTGGGCACGAAGTAGTGCAATCTCCTCACGCTCAACAAGGCTGAGGAATCGATTCGAAGGTTGTTCAAGGCTGACATCTGGCATGCCGCCACCTTGCCTGAACAGACGGGCGCCAACAGCTGGCGAGACCCCGGCAACCTCGGCGGCCTTGTCACTGGAAAGCCCTTCTGCGATCGCACGCCAGAAATGCTGACGAACCTCCCTGGTGCCAGCTCCAGGACGACCGATTGAGCCCAGCGCGGGGCGAACTCCGCGTCTGCACCGCCCATGCTTTGCACTTCCCATCTCAACTTCTTCAGGTGAAGGTGTTGCGATGACCGATTGAATTCACCCACCGTGTCATGCAGCAAGGGTTGCCCGTGCAGGCGGATCTTGCCTTTGACTCTGAGTGTCTTCAGGATTTTCGGCGTGCACACTGGAAGCAGATGGTCTTTTGCGAGGGCGATGATTCTGACGTCTTTACGCGGCGCGTCCAGATAGAACAAACCCATGTCGAACGGTTCACGTTTGAAGTTGGGAGGCTCCTCCATCGCCGTGACCGAAACCTGCACGCCGGGAAAGTCCAGGTGCAACCGTCGCAGGCGCGGTGACAGCCACAGTTGCGCCAGGGCCGGCAACGCGGCGATGTGCAGCTCGGATCCCCGCATTTCGCTGCGCAGGTTCTGTACCGCCAGCCCCATCTGATCCATCGCTGCGCTCAGGGCGGGTCGCGCATGTCGGCCTTGGGGTGTCAGCGCAATGCCCTGGCTGTGGCGTTCAAACAATGCACCACCGAGCCAGGCTTCCAGCGCTTTCACCTGCTGGGCCACGGCCGCTGGCGTCACGCACAGCTCGCGGGCCGCGGCGACGAAGCTGTTGTGGCGGGCAGCAGCCTCAAAAGCGCGTAGCGCCGTGTACGGCGGCAGGCGCAGCTTGGGTGGATCAACGGCCATGGTGTTGGGATCCAAAGTTGTGACGCCTAGATTTTCTAGCCCACCGCGCAAGAATATCTCGTTTGTGAACTGAGGGCGGCCCATCGCATACTGGTCCACGTCTTCACCCTCCGTCACTTCAAAAAGGACATGCGCATGACGGCCTTGCTGCAACACCGCCCCTGGGTTCCGGCCGGCTGCGAAGCCCTGGTTCAGACGGTGGCACAAACGACGGCAAACCAGGATGTTGATGCTGTTGCCTCCGAGCTGGGCCGCCTGGTGGAAGAAAACCACCGCATTCACGATGTGGACGGCATCAACCTCAACCCGGCCACGAATGTGATGAACCCGAAGGCCGAGGCGATGCTGTCGGCTCACCTGGGCTCGCGTGCGTCTCTGGGTTATCCAGGTGACAAGTATGAGATGGGTTTGGAGGCCATTGAGCGCATCGAGGTGATGGCCGCCGAGCTGGCCGCCGAGGTGTTCGGTGCGCGGTACGTCGAAGTGCGCGTGGGCTCGGGCGCATTGGCCAATCTGTATGTGTTCATGGCCACGTGCCAGCCGGGCGACACCATCATTGCCCCGCCAGCCGAGATTGGGGGCCATGTGACGCATCACGCAGCGGGTGCGGCCGGCCTGTACGGGCTGAAAACCGTGCCGGCCCCGGTGCATGCTGACGGTTACACGGTGGATGTTGCCGCGCTGCGCATGTTGGCACGCGAGGTGAAGCCGAAACTGCTCACCATCGGCGGCAGCCTGAACCTTTTCCCCCACCCGGTCAGCGCCATACGTGAGATTGCGGATGCGGTCGGCGCTTATGTGTTGTTCGACGCCGCGCACCTGAGCGGCATGATTGCAGGACAAGCCTGGCAGCAGCCCCTGGCCGAGGGGGCGCATGTGATGACGATGAGCACGTACAAGAGCTTGGGTGGACCGCCAGGCGGGCTGATTGTGAGCGACAACGCGTCCCTGGCCGAACGGCTGGATGCCATAGCCTACCCGGGCTTGACGGCCAATTTTGATGCCGGCAAGACCGCAGCGCTGGCTGTGAGCCTGCTGGACTGGAAGGCCTTTGGCCTCGCCTACGGCCAGGCCATGAAACGCACCGCCCATGCGCTGGCCGAGGCCCTGGACGCCCAGGGCCTGCCCGTCTTTGCCCGATCCCGAGGCTACACCCAGTCGCATCAATTGGCCGTCGAAGCAGCGCGTTTTGGTGGTGGCCAAACAGCCGCCAAGCGCTTGCGTCGCGCCAATCTGCTGGCCTGCGGCATTGGTTTGCCATTGCCTGTCGTGGAGGGCGATCTCAACGGCCTGCGTTTTGGTGTGCCGGAGATCGTGCGACTGGGCCTGGACGCGCCCGACATGCCCGAGTTGGCGTCCCTGCTTGCCCGGGCTCTGACTGGAGATCCTGATGGGGTTGCGTCCGAGGTTTCCGCCTTTCGACGGCGCTTCGGTGGCTTGCACTACATGCGCTGATCGGGTGCAACAGATCGTGAGCCAGCGAGCCGATGCGTCGCCTGTGGGGGAGGCCGCGTGATGTCTGTTTGGCCTCCAGCCGTTCGATCAGATGCCGGTCGATGCACCCGTCGACTCGGCCGTATGCGGGCGAGAAGCACGCCGTCACGAGGTGCCGATTCCTGGTTTCTATGCGTACCGCTTGTTGTTGCGGCTGGAGCCGCCTGCCACATCCGTTCATCGACTCAAGAGCCTTGCACTTGAGGCTTGAAGCCGCCGAGCCATCCATGGCTCACATTCTTTCTTTCGTCTGGAGGTTGGAAATGAAACTTAAATACGCCATGCTGGTTCTGTCACTCGCCATCGGTACTGCCTATGCGCAAGACGCAACCGTTTTGATTGGAAGCGCCGCGCCCATGTCAGGCCCGCAGGCCTCTCAGGGCCAGGACAATATCAACGGTGCGCTGATGGCGATTCGAGATCTGAACACGATGAACATCTCGATCGGCGGCAAGAAGGTGATCTGGAAAATTGACGCGCAAGACGATCAGGCGGACCCCAAACAGGCCACGATGGTCGCCCAGAAATTCGTTGACGAGAAGGTCAATGGCGTCGTCGGCCACCTGAACTCAGGTTGCACTTTTCCGGCATCCCGCATCTACAACGATGCCGGCATTCCTGACATCACCCCGTCGTCGACCGATCCGAAGATTGCCGAGCAAGGCTTCAAGACCTTCTTCCGCATCATCGCCAATGACAACGCCCTGGGCGCTGGTCTGGCGAACTATGCCAAAAACCAGATGAAGGCCAAGACCGTTGCCGTGATCGACGACCGTACGGCTTATGGCCAGGGCGTGGCGGACGTGTTCGCCAAAACGGCGCAGAAAGATGGCATGAAAGTGCTGGATCGTGAATACACCAACGACAAGGCCACCGACTTCTCCGCCATTCTGACCAAGATCAAGGCGGCCAATCCCGACGTGATTTTCTATGGTGGCATGTACAGCCAAGCAGGCCCGATGCTGCGCCAGATCAAGCAGCTCGGCATTAAGGCGGTGTTGATGGGTGGGGATGGGATTTGTACTCCTGAGTTGGCAACGTTGGCCGGCAACGCTGTGAATGGGGCGATCTGCGCGGAAGGCGGTTCGCCAATCTCGCAAATGCCAGGTGGCGATGCCTGGAAGAAGCGCTACGACGCCGAGTTTGGCGCAAAAGCTTTCCAACTCTACTCGCCGTATGCCTATGACGCCACCATGGTGCTGGCGCACGCGATGATGAAAGCTGAATCGACAGACCCGAAAAAATATCTGCCCTTCATCCGCAACATTGACTACAACGGTGTGACCAAGAATGACATTCACTTTTTGAAGGACGGCAATTTGGCGAGCCCGACCATCACTATTTCCACCTTCAGGGAGGACAAGAAAGAAGTGGTGTTGGTGCAATGAGACTGACGTCGGTGCCGCAACACGATGAGGTGTGACCTCGACAATGGTTGCGGCTCCGATGGCAGAGTCGGAGTCACATGGAGACCCCTGGTTTCAGGGGCGCTCTGGAATCACACGGAGACAAAGGGCACCGTGATCCCCCACACCGGGCGGAATCGGTCGTGCATCGAGAGACAAAGACGCTGGAGGGGTTTGCTGCGGCGCTCAGCCCCAGCGCCGCATCTTGCCCCTGCCCATGATCAGGTTGGCCCGCAGGTTGACGAGATCCTGTAACAGGCTGTTGGAATATCTTAGAGACTGTACGCAAACGATAGGAGCGCTCAATGTGGAAGGTTTCGAGATGCGCATCTCGCCCGTGAATTGGGCGCTTTCCGACCCTTTCGCAGGATCACGGATATTCTCGGACCATAGCTCGACCCCCGAAAAACGTATTTCAACAGCTTGTTAATCGGCAATTCTGTTGCGCACTGTTTCACGTGACAGCCCGTACCGCTGCATCTTCGCATAAAGAGTGCTTTTGGCAATACTCAATTGACGCGCAGCCAGCGTAAGGTTTCCCCCAGTGGCGGCAACAGTTCGATTAATCAAATCTCTTTCCCCTTCGGCAATACTTTGCATGTCCCCGCCAATAGAGCTAACCGGTCCGGCCGTCGATTTCTCGGTAGCGGCAAGCTCCGATGGCAAATCAGCACATGTCACCATTTCCCCATCACTCACGAGGACCGCGCTCTCGATAACGTTGCGCAACTCCCGCACATTTCCTTCCCAAGCGTTCAACTCCAATTGCCGGATGACGGCTGGGTTGATGGTGCTGCGTTTCAAACCCTGTTTGACGCGGAAGTGGTCAAGGAAAAATTGAGCGAGCGTCGCGATATCGCCCTTGCGTTCACGCAGGGGTGGGATGCGCAAGCTGGTCACGGCCACGCGGTAATACAGGTCCATACGGAAGCGGCCGGCGGCCACTTCTTGGCGCAGATCGCGATGGGTGGCGGCGATCAGATGGAAGCTCACCTTGCGCGGCGCTGTCTCGCCCAGTCGGTAAACCTCGCCTTGTTCCAGGACACGCAACAAGTGGGGCTGCATGTCCAACGGCATCTCGCCGATCTCATCAAGAAACAGGGTGCCGCCGGCTGCGGCTTCGATCTTCCCTGCAAGTCCGCCTTTGCGTGCGCCCGTGAAAGCACCGTCAGCGTATCCAAATAATTCACTGGCCAGGAGTTCTCGCGACAGGCCTCCGCAGTTCAAGACGACGAAGGGTGTGGCACCGCCTCCATGGATACCGCGAGCGAACTCCTCCTTGCCTACGCCTGTTTCTCCCAATAGCAGCACCGAGGCTTTAGCTCGCGCGATTTGGCGGGCTTTGGCGATGATGGCCTGCATCGCAGCGTCCGATGTGATGATGCCGGCGAAGGGATCCTTTTCGGTCTCGCTGGCCTCGGATGGGGCAGTTGCGTGGCGTTGGCTGAGGGTCGTCGGCGGTGTTGAAATACACGCCTTGAGCGAAGGGATCACCAGGAGCGTGCCGAGATGCTCGCCGTGATCGACGATGGATTCGATCCATTCGGGGCGAATCCACGACGGGATCGTGCCTCGTGTCAGACTGCGGCGCAGCGTGCCTGCGGCAAGCTCTGGAATGCGGCGTGAGGCGGGCCATTCAAATTCGCCGCCGGCTGCAAGGATAGCCACATGTGCATGCTCGTTAACCTGGACGGGAAGCCCACGCCTGTCGAATAACACGGCGCCCTGGTTTCCCAACGATGCGCTGTGCTGCGCCCAATAGTTGAGTAGGCGGTAACGGCGCTCCATCTCGCCAATGGTGAGACGGTTTTCAATCCGGTTCGCCGTGGCCACGACGAGTGCAAGGCTCTGTCGACTGAAGGTTTGCGACAGGCCTGATATATCCAAAACCCCGATGATTTCCCCGTCCGTGGGATGTCGGATCACGGTGGCGGAACACGTCCAACGCTTGATGCCCGCGCAGTAATGCTCCGCAGAGTGGATCTGCACGGGTTGGCCCACAGCCAGAGCTGTACCGATTGCATTCGTGCCGCAAAACCTTTCACTCCATGTCACTCCAGGTACGAGGAAGATCGACTCGGCGGAGTTCTTGGCCGGCGTGTCCCCCTCCGTGCTCAGGATGGTGCAGTTGGTATCGGCCAACACCATCATGGTGCCGGTCTCCGCCAGGAAATCACGCGCACTGGCCATCATGGGTGCGCTGACTTCAAGTAACTCCCTCTGGCGCTCGCGCAGCAGGAAAAAATCCTGTTCGGAAACAGGAAGTGGACCTGCGTGCCGCGTGGGATCCACATTGGCGCCCTGGCACCGCTGCCACGATGCATTGACGAGGTCGCGCAGCGTATTGGCGGCAGCGTCTTCGCCATTAAGGAAGCGTTCCCACGAATACATGACGCTCGCATCCTTGCCCGGGATCCGAAAACATCTGATGGGGATCCAGAATCTCCATGGATTGACTCCTGATTCGGGTGCGCCCCCTGACGTGCGTGGCGTATCCGGATAGATCGGTCACTGTTGGTCGCGGCCTGTGGCCGAACATGCCAACGCTGGCACCCGGCGCTGTTATCTACGGCTCTTGAGCACATGAGCTTTTACGCCCTTTTATGGTGCTCGTCCAGATAGGAGTAACCCGGACCAGCGTGCCGGCCCCGCCTGCGCCTTCCTCATCGCCACCCCTTGGTTCAATTGGTATGGCTTGAGCGCGCTGATCATATTTCTGGGACCTCGAAACGGCGTGGCCATCGCGGCAGCCGCCGTGCTCACAGGGTGGGGAACCGGAATGCTGGTTGATGGGTGGGCCCTGCGGTCAAGCCGCGTTGCGCCCGCCTCGCCGGCGCTTGGCAGGGAGGGTATTGCCGAGGCGTCGGCCACCTGTGCGCCTGCCGAATCATCCTGTGCGACCGAACGCTGCGGTTGTGACTCTGGCGAGTTGGCCTCCGCAGAAGGATCCGGTTGGTTCGACTTCCACGAGCCAACGCGGAAACTGCGCGCGGCTTTGGGTACGGCCATCGCGCTGTTTCGCGAGCTGGCGCCTTGGATCGGTGCGGGCATCCTGCTTGGCGCGGCGGCCAAGGTGTACCTGCCGGCGGATTGGGTCAGCCGATACCTCAGCGGCGAAGGGATCGCGGGTGTCGGCTTCGCCCTCGTGTTCGCCGGCATCGTGTACACGGACAGCCTCGGCTCGCTGCCCTTTGTCCATGCCTTGCTGGAAAAAGGCATGGGTCCCGGCAATGCCATGATCCTGCTGGTTGCCGGAGTGGGCAGCAACGTCTCGACGCTTGGCCCCGTCGCGCGCGCCATGGGGCGGCGCAGCGCGACGCTTTATGCCCTCGGCGTGCTCGTCATCACCGGGATCTTGGGGTTCGCGCTCAATCGTTAGCCCCTACCGGCCCGAAGCATCAACCGTCGATCGGCAACCAGACACCTTCAATATTGGGCGTCTTTCCTTTTCCCTATGGTTGACTGGCGGCTGTGCGTCTCCAGACGCAGAAGGCTCATCGCATTAGTGCTTCGATGAGTTGTCGCACGGCTGGCGTGCTGTACTCCCGTCCCCCGACGGCCTGCCGGACGATGCGCCCTTGCTTGTCGATCAGATAGGTCGTCGGAATGCCCATCACGCCGAAAGCAGGGGCTGCATCAAGCCGACTTGCCTGAATCGACCGCGCCACAACTGGCTGCCGACTCACTCTTTGAAGCCCAGCGCCTTGAACACCAAGGCAGCCGGACAAAAGCCAGTGAAGCCCATCTGGAACAGATTGAGGCCGACGAAGGCCGTCAGCCACAGCCAGGTCGGGTGGAGCAGGTCGACCTGTCCCATGATCTGGGCCAGCACCAGGCTGAGCAGCACCATGAACCCAGCCATGATGCTGACCATACGATTGACTGTCATTGAAATCTCCTTGGACGATGCGCGGGGAAAAGACACAAATCAGAGGCAGGCCTGGCCGACGAACTTCAGTTCGCCGGAGCTGCGAATGCCTGGGCGCGCAAATGGACCTTGCCCTTTGTGGCAAGCTGCGCCACGAGATGGATTGCACTGGCCTCGCTGATCTTGAGTTGTGAAGCCAGCGCAGCGGTATCGACTTCGCCCTGTTGGGCCAGCGCCGCAAGCGCTTCACCCTCCAGACTCTCCATCCAGGTGGCAAACAGCGCATGCAGCTCCGGCGTGGCAAAGGCTGCCATCGTCGTCGTTGTGTGCATCGCATTGAGCATCTCGGCTTGCATGCCCATGCACATGCCCATCATGTTCTGCATGGGGTTCGGAGCCTCGCCTGACTGCTGATTGCGCATCTGCCCCATCATCTTCTGCATCATGGCCATCGGGCCTTCGCCGCCCGAGCCCATTTGGGCCATCATTTTCTTCATCATGCCCATACCCGTCATCATCGGGTTGGCACCACCGCCCGATTCAGGCTGTGATTCGCTGCCTGTCTTGCTGTCTTGATCTTTCGCTTCCATGTCAATCTCCTGGTGGATGATGCCGTTGATCGTCTCGGCGTTACGGGTGGTTTGTCACCAGCGCCGCACCGAGACCGATGAGGCGGCGTGTCTTGCGGTCCAATGCTCCCTCCGGGCCATAGACCGTTGCATGAAAATGGTTGCCCTGCTCGATGATCGGTTCATGTTGCGCGGGCATGACGTTCTCCTGGGTCGGGTTCGTGGGTGCGGGTGAAGATGGCCGCATAGTGGTAGGGCGGCAATTCGGCCTGCGCTTCCAGGGCGAAGCCTGCCGGCTCAACCACGGCTTGCGTCTGCGCGGCAGACATGCGCAATTCGGTGCGCGGCCCCCGTGGTTGACCCAGCACGGGGGTCTGTTCGCGCGCGATGGGGTGCCAGTTGACGATGGCGAAACGCCCGGGCGGTTTGAGAACGGCGGCGATTTCCCGGGCCAATGCCGTCGGGTCCGGCACGCCGTGGAAGGTGTTGGCGATGAGGACATGATCAACCGGCGCGGGGATCAACCGACTCAGCTTCATGGCATCCCCAAGCACCCAATCGCAATGACCATAGGGCACACAGACGGCCCGAGCTTGCTCCAGCATGATGGGGTCCAGGTCGAAGCCGATGACGCGGCCCGAGCCGACACGTCGTGCAATCGCCGCGGTGAAATAGCCGTCTCCGCAGCCCAGATCGACCACGTGCATGCCCGGCTCAATGCGCAAGGTCGCGATCAAGCCGTCAGGATCGGGCCACAAGGTCTGCCACCAATCCTGATCCGGCATCGCGGTGGCGGGAAACAAGCGTTCCTGCATCATGCTTCGAGATCCTTCTTCATGCGCTGGTAGTCATCGGCGCTGATTTCTCCGCGCGCATATCGCTGATCGAGGATGTTCCGCGCGGTCGACTCACCGCCTGGCCCGCGTCGGTGCATGCCGGAGCCGCCGCACATCGGTCCACCGGTGCCGCGGAACAAAAAGATCAACAGAATGACCAGAAAAATCAGCGGAAAAATCCACATCCAGGGAAATCCGCCCCACGGTCCGTTGAACCACATCATGATCTCACCTCCAGAGTCGTTGTTGACGTCGCCGCGCCGGGCCGGCCAAGCCGAGACGCGCCTTCGGTTGGTGGAATCTGGCGAGCATCCAGCCAATTCGCGAGCTCCTGCAGGATCCCCGGCAAGCTAGGGTCGGCAAGGCAGTAATAGATGAAAGGGCCGCGGCGCTCGGCGCGCACCAAGCCGGCTTCTCGCAGCATGCGCAGGTGAAAGGAGACATGAGTCTGGCCCATGCCGGTGGCCTGGATGATGTCCGTGACCGGACGGCATTCCAAACCCAATCCACACAAGATGCGCAGGCGGGTTGGTTCGCCCAGCACCTTGAAAGCGGCCACCAAACGGGTTTGCTCGGAGGTGGAGAGTGCCATGGCATCAAATGAATTGTTGTTTATATGAAAAATCATTCATATAATAGCGCCTCTTCGGCATATGTCAAAGGCCATGCTTGCGGCAGGCCGAGCGCTTCGCCCGGTTGGAATGAAGCCCGCTCGCTGACTGGTGTGGGGATGCACCGCGAGCAAACGCATCCCGATGTCCGGATGGGTCGCATGACCGCCCACTCCGCGTCGGTGAGTGGGGCTGATTTGCACAGGATGGCATCGGGCACACCAATCTTGCCCAGATCGTGCAAAAACCCACCCAGGCTGACGCGCGCGACCTCTACTGCATCCAGTCCCGCCGCAGCGGCAAGCAAGCGTGCATAGCGGGAAACGCGCCACAAATGGCCGCCGGTATACGGATCGCGTGCCTCGACAAACGATGCCATGTTGAGCAGGCTGACCAGCAGGTGATCGGCCGTCTCGTCGGACCTGGGCCGGGTGCGCGGACCAAGCCAGCGTGCGAACCATCCGCTTCGCCACGTCAGCGCACCTTCTTGACGTGGCAGCCCTGCGCGGGTTTGTTCGTCATCGCCTTGTTGCTGCATGGTTCTTATATGGATGCCTCCCGGCGGTCAAGCGCGATGGGCGTTGTGGGTGTGAAGAAGTCGGCTGCGGTCTTATATCCGGCCTTGGTTGTGGGGTGGTCTGGTTGCCCAGTCTGGCCCACGGGCCCCGATGCATCTCCGCTGACAAGCGCCTCATCTCCTGGAGTGGACTGTTGAAGTCCAGCAAACCATGCAGGTTTGGCTTGTCCCGGTCTGACCTGTTTCACATCACGTCGCTCTTTGCTGCCGTCTCGCCTTCAAAGCGTTCCACATTCCTTTCTTGAAGTGGGGGATGAAAGGGCTCCAGGGTCTCAGGCCGCGTGTGGCCGCAGACTCTGATAACCGCGTTGGTACTCTTGTTGCTTGGCCGTGACGGCCCAGATCGTCCTGGCCATCTTGGCCGTCTGCGCCACGATCACCACATTGGCAGGCCATCTTTGCTGGAGCTGCTGCAGCCACGCTCCCGGCTCCTTGGTGTGGCGAAGCACGCTGCGTGCGCCGTGGATGAGCAGGGTGCGCACATAGGTGTCGCCGCGCTTGGAGATGCCCTGCAGCCGCACCCGCCCGCCGCTGCCCGTCTGCCTGGGCACCAGCCCCAGCCAGGCGCAGAACTCGCGCCCGGACTTGAACGCTGCGGCCTCTCCCATCGTGGCGATGGCCGCCGTGGCGGTGAGCAGGCCCACGCCGGGGATCTGGGCAATGCGCTGCATCTGCGGATCCTGGCGCAATTGCACGGCCAGACGGCGCTCGATGGCGGCGATGTCCACGGTGAGCGCCTGGATCCACGCCACCTGCTCGCGCAAACTGTCGGCAACGCTCTGCGGCAGCGTGCCCGACAGATCCTCCAGCGCCGCCTCGATCTCGCCCAGCAGCGCCTTGGTGCCTGGGGCGAAGGTGGCGCCGAACTCGTCGAGCAGGCCGCGCAGCGCGTTGGTCTGCATGGTGCGCATCTTCATGAGCAGTTCGCGCTGGCGGTGCAGCGTCAAGGTGGCTTGCTGCGCGACGGTCTTGATGCCCACGCCCTTCACGCCAGGCTGCTGCACGGCCAGCCAGATCGCCCGCGCGTCCGTCGCATCGGTCTTGTTGCCTGCCACGAAGGGACGCACGATCTTGGCGTGCAGCAGTCGCACGCTGTGGCCCAGCGCCTGCAACTGGCGGCCCCAGTGGTGGGCACCGCCACAGGCTTCAATCGCAATCAGGCAGGGCTGGCGATTGGCGAAATGCTCCAGCACCTTCGCGCGCTTGATCTGCACGTTGACGATCTCGCCCGTGGCCATGTCCACGGTGTGCATCTGAAAGACGTGTTTGGCAATGTCCAGCCCGACGACCTGCAGGCCGCCCTGGGTGCCGATGCGTTGTCCTGCTTGCATGCCAGAAGTACGATTCATGACGGATCCTCCGTGGTGTTTGTGAAGACCGTGGTCTATCACGCCTTGGGCACATCGATGCCGTATCCATCGGAGGATCCACCCCGCCACAGCGGGTCTTGCCCCTCAACGCCATGCGGCCTCATCTCCGTGCCCCTGCATCAGTCCCCGTGGGGAGGGAGGCATCCATAGCATCTCCACTTGTTTCTCGATGTCCTCATCAGTCGCGCAAGCTGCGCTAACCTGACAGGCAGGAGGGGAAAAGTCCATCGAGATGCTTGGCGTCGATCGGCAGTTCGTCCCTTCACGCTGGGATTTGCAGTCCTGAATCGGAGCCAAGACGATGCAAGCTATTTCGGATGACTTCACCATCGGCACTGCCGCCTTGGCGACAGGGGTCCATGTCGAAACCATCCGGTTCTACCAGCGCAAGGGCTTGCTGTGCGAGCCCGAGCGACCGCAGGGCAGCTTCCGCCGCTACGGACCCGATGACGTCGCCCGCCTGCAATTCATCAAATCCGCCCAGCGCATGGGCTTCAGTCTCGACGAGGTCGCCGGCTTGCTGCAACTCGACGACGGCATGC
>NZ_JBTRXV010000066.1:0-23807 GCF_054608695.1 Thiomonas sp. | reverse complement strand
GTATTCGCTGAAGAAGTCGGCATAGGCGCCGTCCCAGTCGAATTCCGGCCAGACATGGTGGATATAGGCTTTCAAGGCGCGGCCATGCTGCAGTTCCTCCGGCTCCCAGTGCTCGATCAGCCACGTGCCGACCTCGGCATCATCGGCAAAGTAGTCGACCAGGTTGCGGGTGTAGGTGTCGGTGCCGCTTTCAATGAACGAGGCGCTGCACACCAGCAGGAACAGATCGTCGCGCTCGCGCAGGCTGGCGCAGTCGATGGGCCCAAAGTCCAGGTCTTCAAGGTGCCAGCGCAAATCCGGGCTATGCGATGCGTCAAGTGATGCGTCTTGCATGGTCGATCTCCCAAGAGGTTGGGGATGGGACACCCCTTGCTCTACTTTAGTTCGGGTTTTCCTGGATGGCTCGGGCGCCGGCGCGACTTCGGCGCCTGTGCGGACGCTGCCCGGTAAACTGACAGGCCGATGTTTGACCCCGCATGAGGAGAATCGAGATGCTGCAAAGAACGCTTGTCATCGCCGTGGCCGGCGCCCTGGTTTTGGGGGGCTGCGCCGACATGAATCAATCCCAAAAAAGCACGGCGCAGGGAGCCGGCATCGGTGCTTTGGCGGGCGCCGCCCTTGGCGCCCTGACGGCGGGCGGAAACACCGGCCGTAGCGCCGCCACGGGCGCTGCTGCCGGCGCCGCGGTCGGCGCCCTGGGCGGCTACCTGTGGAACCAGCATCTGGAAAAGCAGAAGCAGCAGATGGAGCAGGCCACCGCCGGCACCGGAGTGCAGGTGACGCAAACCGCCGACAACCGCCTGAAGATCAATGTCCCGGCAGATGCCGGCTTTGCCACCGGCAGCGCCCAGATCAACAGCAACCTGTACCCCGCGCTCACGCAGCTGGCGACGGGGCTGATGCAGAACCCGACCGAATCGGTGCAAATTCTGGGCTACACCGACAGCACCGGGACCGACGCGATCAATTACCCCTTGTCGGAAAACCGCGCCTTGAGCGTGAAGAACTACCTGGTGTCGCGTGGCGTGCAACCGCAGCGCATCGCCACCCAGGGCATGGGCCCGCAAAACCCGGTGGCCAGCAACGCCACGCCGCAGGGCAGGGCGCTGAACCGGCGCGTGGAAATCTACGTCGCCTACCCGCCGCATCCCTGAGCGGGCGCGAGCCGTTGTGGCATGGCAGCGGCCGTCGGCCCACGGATCCGCCGACGTCTGCCAGCCGCGGGGCGTGCCATCAGCCAGCAGGGGTCGATGCGCCTGGCCGCATCTTCTCCAGCAAGGCCTGCCGGATGGCGCGTAGCTTCGCCTTGACCTCGGTTTCACCGGCAGGGCCCAGGCGCATCAAAATTTTCTGTCCGACCGAGGCCGACTCCAGACGCGGATCGGCATACTGAAACAGCACTTTCGGCTGCACCAGCAGCACCGGCGGCTTGGGCTCGGGCGCGGCCAGCAGGTTGTCGATGACCACGAGCAGCCGGTTGTTGAAGCTGGCGTGCGGATAGCCCAATTCGGTGTAGGCCTGCTGGAACAGCGGGTAGAACTCCAGGTAGACCTCCACGAGTCGTTGCGGCTTGACCTGCTGCAGAACTTGCAGATAGGGCGCATAGCGCTGCGCGTTGTCGGGGCTGATGGCCAGGTCCGCGCCCGTGCCGCTGGTGCGCAACACGCCAGGCACCGGGCTGACCGGCCACGCCTTCACCGGCGCCTGCTGACGCGGCAGGTTGTCGATGGTGGCGACGATGTGCAGGATGAGGCGATGCGGAATCAGCCATTGCGCAAAGGCCTTGTGGCCGATCAGGCCGGCGAGCGCCTGGCCGATGGCGCCATCGCTCTGGTCGAGCTTGGGCAAGTTGGCCGCGCTCTGTTGCGGCAACTCCAGTTGCGGTGCCGACGCCGGCGATGATGCCGGCCCGGCAACTGGCTGGCTCTGCGCCGCTGTGGCCGCAGCGCTGGCGCTTGGGTGCAACGCAGCCGGCAGGTGGCCGCGCTGCCAGTTGAAATAGCCGATGGCAGCCACCAGTGCCACGAGCACAACGGCGACGATGAGCAAGGGGTTTTTCATGGTCTTCCTTCAATGGTCATGCCCATCGACTTCGACGCGCATGAACGATAGGCAAGGTGGTTCGCTGCTGTAACTGCCGCAGGTATAGCCCAGCTTGGCTTGCATCACAAGCGCGGACCGGGTACGAGCCGACTGTCAAATTCCTGTCACGTCAGTGATGTAACTTCTTGTGAATCATGTCAGTGAACGTGAACGCGAACGTGACGCCACCGACAGACGACACCGCCCCGGCGGCTTCATCCCCATCCGCTCACCCAGACCGAAGGATCGTGCCATGACCCAAATCTCCACCTTGTCGCGCCGGCAAGCACTCAAGCTGTTCACCGGCGCACCTTTGTTGCCGCTCGCCGGTGGGCTCAGCGCAGCCTCCTTCCTGACGGCCTGCGGCGGCAGTTCCGGCACCGCGGCGACCACACCGCAACCTGGCCCTGCCCCGGCCGCCACGCCCACTGCGGCCAGTTTCAGCTCCATGGCCGCCCCGGCTCTGGCCGATGCCGCCGCGATGGCCACCACCAGCGTGGCATCCAGCCTTCGAGTGGCATACAGCAATGGCAGCACGCAAACCTACAAGCTCGGCTACCAGCCGATGTTCATCACTGGAGACCAGGTGCCCAATGTGCAGGGCGGCACCATCCTCGCCGGCGGTTGTTTCGACATCGACGGCAACCCCATCATCGATAAATCCGTACCCGGGCAGGAGCGTCCGTTTTATTCCGACTGTCCCGATGGCATGAGCCTGTTGCAGACGATTGCCGGCGTCGACAAGGCCAAGCTCGGCGTCAAGGGCAATGTGGTGTTTGCCGTCGTGCAGTTCGAGTACGCCACGCGCGACCAGGCGCAAGCCAGCCAGTACGGCCGCCTGCCCTCGCCGATCGCCGTGCTCACGCTCGACCAAGAGCCGACCACCGGCAAGCTCACCTTGGCCAGGTACTCCAACGTGCCGACCAAGCCGGCGTATGGCCTGTGGATCACCTGCGGCGCCAGCCTGTCGCCGTGGAACACACACCTCAGCAGCGAGGAATATGAGCCCGACGCCTTTGCCATCGCCAACAACAGCCAGTTCAAGGCGTTCATCACCAATCTCTACGGCGACGCCAACGCCGTGAGCGATCCGGTCAAGGCCAACCCCTACCTCTACGGCCACCTGCCCGAGGTCAAGGTCAACCCCGACGGCACCGGCAGCGTGGTCAAGCATTTCTGTCTGGGCCGCATTTCGCACGAGCTGGTGCACGTCTGCCCGGATCAGCGCACCGTGCTGATGGGCGACGACGCGACCAACGGCGGGGCCTTCATGTTCGTCGCCGATCAGTCGGCCGATCTGTCCTCGGGCACGCTGTACGTGGCCAAGGCGACGCAGACCTTGGGCAACGGTCCTGGCGCATTCACGCTCAATTGGATCAAGCTGGGCAGTGCCACCAGCGCCGAAATCGAGCAGTTGGCCAAGACCCTCAAGCCCACCGACATCATGGACGTGGCCACGACCAATCCCAATGATCCGAGCTTCACCAAGATCCGTTTGTCCGGCAAGGACAACTGGGTGAGGCTCAAGCCCGGCATGGACAAAGCGGCAGCCTTCCTTGAGACGCACCGCTATGCGGCGCTGGTGGGCGGATCGATGAGCTTTACCAAATGGGAAGGCACGACGGTCAATGCCAAGGATAAGGTCGCCTACATCGCGATGAGCTACATCCAGGCCTCGATGATCGATGGCACCACCGACATCAAGGTCCAGGGCCCGCGTGCAGGCGCGACGTATGCGATGAACCTGAAAACGGGTCAGAAGGACATGAGCGCCATGGCAATTGCCAGCGACTGGGTGCCGGTGGACATGGCGCCACCCGCCGCCTTGGTGGGTGAGGATCTGGCCGCACCGGACGCGCTGGGCAATCTGGCCAACGCCGACAAGGTCGCCAACCCCGACAACCTCAAGTTCTCGGAAAAGCTGCGCACCCTGTTCATCGGTGAAGACAGTGGCATGCACGTCAACAATTTCCTGTGGGCCTACAACGTCGACACCAGGCAACTCAGCCGCATTCTGTCGTGCCCGGCGGGGGCCGAGTCCACCGGTTTGCAAGGCGTGGACGACGTCAATGGCTGGACCTACATCCTGAGCAATTTCCAGCACCCGGCCGACTGGGAAACGCCATTGCACGACAAGATCAAGGCCACGCTCGACCCGCTGATCAGGGCCAACTACAAAGACCGCTACGGTGCGGCAGTCGGTTACATCACCGGGCTGCCGCAAACAGCCAAGGCTTGAGGCCGGGCTGGCCAGCCTGGCGGCGGTTTCAGGCTCGTCTGAACGCCATGCCGACCTGGCCGCAGATCGGCATGGCGGTTTGCGCGTCCTTGGCGAGGAACCCGGATTGATGCATGGCCATGGATCCCCACCGCCGCCATGATTCCGAGTGCCCTGCAAGGTGATGATGTCGTTCCGTCGCGAAGCCTTGCGTAAAGGCATGAATAGCCATGGGAATTGCAATTCGACAAACGGGTTTTCGAAGGGGATCTGGCGGCGGCTTGCGCCAGCCTGATGCGCAGGCTTAGGCTTCGCCATGGCGGCCGAAGAGTTGCCAATTTCCCGGAGGTCTGTGATGTTCGACACGCATGAATCGGCAGGGCTGTGGTCGCTGGGATTACGCATCGAGAGCGCCGCTGATGCGCGCCTGGCCGCCTGGCTGCAAACGCGGCTTGGAGCGCAGCCACTGCGCGAAGCGGCATTGGCTTTAGCGAGCCGCAAGCAGCCCAGGCCTCTCAAGGTTGCACGGGCGCTTGGGCTGACGCTGCCGCCAGAGTTTGCGCAGAGCGACACCACGCCAACATTGCAGGACCTACGCCGCCACGACCAGGCTCGTCGCCAGGGTTGGCCGCAGCCGCTCGACGGGCGGTAAATTCGCCGCCGCCTTGAGTCCTCACAGGCGCAAAGATTCGCCTGCAGGTCGTTCGAGTTGCTACGGCAGGCTCTGGTTCGGCATGCCTTGCGGGTTGCATGACGCCTGCCTGGGCGAGGCGTCATGCCGCCTGCCAGAACGCCGCGGCGATGAGCGCCGCCACCAACACCCAGCCGCTGGCAGAAGGCACCCATTGCGCAACCATCCAGGCCAGCGCCACGGCCAGCATGACCGAAGCGACATTGCGGGCGTCGCCAAAAATGAGCTGGAAGACCTTTTTCATGCGCGCGCTCCTTGCGCGGCGAGTTGCGGCACGCGCAACTTGAAGGCGGACAGCCGCCCGGCCACCGCATAGACCGCGAACAGCAGCAAGAGCGTGGCGTCGCCCAGCGGCCAGACCCTGGCTTCATCGAGCAGGCCGCCCAGGCTCCAGAAGGTGCCGAAGGCCAGCAGGGCGCAGGCGACGGTGAACTTGAGGGTGTTTTCCGGCACTTTGGTCAGCGGCTTGCGCAGCACCAGACCCACGGCGATGACGGCCAGCAGCGCGGCCACGGCGCTGCCAGCGGCCTGGCCGTAGCTGCTGATGGAGCGGCCCAGGGCCACGACCAGCAGCCATACCTCCAGGCCTTCGAGCAGCACGCCTTTGAAGGCCATCGCCCAGGCGACGCGGGCTTCGGCGTGGTCGATCTTTTCGCGCGTTTCGGCGAACTCTTTCGCTTCGTCGTGCGGCTTGGTGCGACCGGCGTAGCGGCGGATGGCCTTCACATACCAGCGCAGGCCGAACAGCAGCAGGAACAGGCCGATGGCGGCGCGGATGATGTCGATGTCGGCCTGCACCACGTTCAGCCCCGCGCCGGTCACGGCGATGAGCGCTGCGACCACGGCCAAGGCCGCAGCGGCGGCTCCGGCGGCGCGTGCCCAGCCGATGGACAGCGCCACCGCCAGCACGATGGTGAAGGCCTCCACCCACTCGACGGCGGAGGCCAGGAAGATGGCGGTCATCCCGCCCCATTGGGTTGCATTCATACAGCCAGTTCCTCGGTTGTTGTCGTTGTCGTCGCAGGGTAAAGCAAAGCCTGCGCGGCCGCGATGCGCAGGGTGATGGCGCTGCCCGCCGCGTGGTGCAGAGCGTCGGGCAGCGCGTCCGGCACGGGCAGGCGCAGCGTCACTCCAGAAAGGTCGATGCGCAGTTCGGTGTGTTCGCCCACGGTGAGGTGGCCGAGCACGCGCGCCTGCGCTGACCAGCTCGGTGTGTCGGCATTCAAGTGGGCGTGTGGCAGATGCAGCGCCGAGGCGCGCAGGTAGAGGGTGTATTCGCCGTCGGGCTGCTCCGCCTGAGCGGAGCTTGCGGCCACCTCGCCCCAGGGGGCTTGCAGACGGCCTGCCTGCAGGCGCACCGGCCAGGCTCCAAGCGCGCCGGTGAAGCGCGCCACAAACGCCGTGGCGGGCTGGCGCAGCAGGTCGCGTGGGGTGCTCAGTTGCAGCAGGCGGCCTTGCGCCATCACGCCCACACGGTCGGCCAGGGCCAGCGCCTCGCGGTGGTCGTGGGTGATGTAGAGGGCGCTGATGCCGTGCTCGCGCACCACGGTGCCAATCAGGTCGCGCAGTTCCTCACGCAAGCCCGCGTCGAGGTTGGACAGTGGCTCGTCGCACAGCAAGAGCCGGGGTCGCACCGCCAGCGCACGCGCCAGCGCCACGCGCTGCTGCTGCCCGCCTGACAGGGCATGCGGGTGGCGGTCAGCCAAGTCGGCCAGCCCCACATCGGCCAGCATGGCACGGGCGCGTTCGCGCGATGGCCCGCGCCCCAGGCGATGCAAAGGCAGCGCGACGTTGTCGAGCGCGCTCAGGTGGGGCCACAGCGCGTAGTCCTGAAACACCATGCCCAGTTGCCGCTGTTCCGGCGGCAGGAAGGGGCCGTCCGCCGCGTCCACCACGGTGGTGCCCAGGCGCATGCTGCCGCCGTCCAGCCGCTCCAGCCCAGCGACCAGGCGCAGCAGCGTGGTCTTGCCCGACCCGGAAGGGCCGAGCAGGCAGAGGATTTCGCCTTCCTGCAATTGCAGGCTGACGTCGTGCAGCGCGATGGTCGCGCCGAAGCGCTTGCGCGCGGAGTCGATGTGCAGCAGGGTCATGGTTCAGGGGGTGCCGAGTTGTCGCCAGGCCACGGGGGTGAGGCGCTGATAGGCACAGCGCGCCAGCAAGGCGAAGGCCAGCAGCACGGCCATGCCCAGCACCTGCAAGCGCGCCTGCTGGTGAAGCTGGAAGCCGCCCGCATATTGCAGCAAGGCGACGGCCAGCGGCGGGTGTCCTGCGGGGTAGAGCAATTCGGAGGCGGGCAGCTCGAACGCAATCGACAGCACCGCCAGCAGCCAGCCGTAGAACAGCGAGCCGGCCAGCAGCGGCAGATGCACATGGCGCAGGGTCTGCAGACGCGACAGCCCATGCACCCGGGCGGCATCGGCCAGCGAGCGGTGCAACTGCGCCACCGGCCCCAGCAGCACCCGGCTGGTGGCCGGCACCGCCAGCGCCACATAAGCCATGCCCAGCAGCAGACTGCCGCCATACAGCGGCGCATACGGCTGGTTGTAGGCCTGCAGATAGGCGGCGGCAAGGACGATGAGCGGCAGCGCCATCATCGCCAGCAAGGCGACATCGAGCACGCGGCCCAAGCGCCCAGGGCGGGCACTCAGCCAGGCCATCGGCAGGGCAATGAACACGGTGATGCTGGCTGCGACCAAAGCCAGTTGCAGCGAATAGCGGATGGCGGCAAGCAAGGGAGGGAGCGAAGCGGCAATCTGCGTCCAGGCCGCCTTCGGCCACGCCACGCCGAGCGCCGCGAAAGTGGGTAAAGCCAAGGCAAACAAGGCCAGCGCCAAGAGCAAAGCGCCATGCAGCAGTTGGTGGCTGGTTTGCAGCCGCACCCGCGCGGCAGGCCGGTGCTTGGCACCCAGGGTTTGATGCTGGCGGGCACGCCGCCCCACGCGGCTTTGCAGCACCAGTGCGGGCAGCACCAGCGCCAGCAGCAGCCAGGACGTTGCCGCCGCCAAGGGGAAGTTCAGCGGCATGCCGTTCACCGCCTGATAGATGGCATACGTGCCCATGGCGAAGCCGCTGCTCGCTCCCAACGTGGCCACCACCGCAAAGTTGCGCAGCGACTCGGCGTAGGCCATGGCGAAGCCGGCGGCCAGTGCGGGCAGCAGCGCGGCCAGCCCCAGGCGCAGCCGCCACAGACGCGACAGGCCGTGCACCCGCGCGGCTTCCTGCAGCGCGGCGCTGCTGTTGCGCAGGCTGCCTTGCGCCACCAGAAACACATAGGGCACGACCTTGAGGGCCAGGGTGAGGATGATGCCCACCGGGCCCAGCAGCAGTTGCGCGGCGTGCAAGGCGGTGGGCCATGCAGCCAGCGGGCCGATGGGCGCGGCCAGCAGCATCCAGCCCGAGGCGAGGAAAAAGTCCGGGAAGATGAGCAGCAGCCACACCCCGGCTTCGATCCAGCCGTGTCCGCGCAGATCGGTGCGCTCGCGCAGCCAGGCCAACCACAGGCCGAAGGGCAGCGAAAGCACGCCCACGGTGAGCGCCACCCACAGCGAGTTGAACAGCGCATGCAGTTCATAGCCCTGGAAGGCGTGGCGCAGCGGGGCAAGCGTTGGCCGCAGATCACCCTGCAGTACATGCGGCAAGAAAGCCGTGAACAAGAAGCCCAGCAGGGGATAGGCCCACAGTGCGACAAACGCCACAGTGGCCAGCAGTAAGCCGACACGCAAGGCCCAGCGGCGCCCAGCGGTGCGCGTGCCGCTGGGCTCGTGCGTCGACGCCAAGGCGGGTTCGGCCAGCCAGCGCAGGTCTGGATTGCGGGCAGTCATGGGACGGTGTTCAGCGGGCGCTCAGTGGACGGTCAGCGTGCGATATGCGCGGTGAACCAGTCGATCACCTGCGGCTCTCTCAATCCCCATACGGCTGGGTCGAGCACCAGCGGCTGCACCCTGCCCAGCAGCTTCAGGCTGGGCAGGGGCGCGACGCCTTCGAGCAAGGGCAAATCGTTGGAGTCGGCATCGGCGTCGCCCTGCTGCATCGCGGCCTGTCCTGCAGGCGACAGCACCCATTGCACGAAGCGCCGCGCCTGCTGCTGCAGCGTGCCCGACATCTGTTTGCCGATGGCCAGATCGGACGGCAACACGGTGGCGGGTGCGGGGGTGGCGATGCGCAGCGCGGGCATCTCGTGCAGGAAGCCGATGGCCGCCGAGCTTTGCACCACGGCGGCGTCGATCTGGCCATACTGCAGCGCGCGCAGGGTCACGCTGTTGGTGGGAAACACCTTCAAGCCGTTGGCTTTGAGACGCTCGAAATACGCCTTGCCCGGCGTGTCCCCCAGGTGTTGCAGCAGGCCCGCGACCAGCGGATAGGTGGGGCCGGAGATGGCCGGGTTGTCCATGCCCACCTTGCCGCGCAGCGCGGGCTTGGCGAGGTCGGCCCAGGTCTTGGGCCAATCGGCCTGCGCGATGGTCTTGGGGTTGTAGAGGATGACCCCGGCATAGGTCACGCCCACCGGCTGCCAGCAATGGCTGGGCGGCACGAGTTGCTGGCCCAGCGCGGTGTAGCGCACGGCAGGCGTCCAGCCGCATTGCAGCAGGCCTTGCGTGGCGAAGGTCTGCATCGCCTGGTTGCCGTCCAGCCAGAGCACGTCCCATTGCGGGTTGCCGCTTTCAGCCTGCACCCGCGCCAGCAGCGGGCCGGTGCTGAGGTGAATGAGGTTGACGGGAATGCCGGTGGCCTGGGTGAAGGCTTGCGCGACATGCTGGTCGTAGCCCATCGCGCCATAGACGGTGAGGGTGGCGGCTTGTGCCTGCGCTGACGCGCCAAGGCCGAGCAGCGTGGCCGTGGCAAGCTGGCGTGCAAAGCGGCAAGCCAGCTTGCTTGTGCGGCGTGATGTCGAGGCCATGGAAGTCATTGATCGTTCAGGTGAAACCGCACCCATATGGTGAAGGCCATGGCTTTGCCTTGCAGCACTCGGGGTGTGGGGGGATAGGGGGCGTTGCGCACGGCATCGAGCGCGGCGTGGTCGAGCAGGCCGGCACCGCTGGACGTGACCACGCGCAAGTGGCTGACCACGCCGTCGCGAAAATCGAAACCCACCAGCGTCTTGCCGGAGAGCCGCATCAGGCGCGCGGCTTGCGGGTAGCGCACCGCCGCCTGAATGGCGCTGCGCAACGCGGCCTCGAAGCTGGCCTTGATCGAGGCGGCGTCGGGTGCCGGGGGCGCGGGTGGTTGCGGCGGCGCAGGCGGTGGTGGCGCCGCCACCGGCATGGCCGGCTTGGTGTCGGGCACCGGTGCGGGCGGGGCTTCCACCTTCGGCGTCGCGACCGGCCGCGGTGGCGGCGGCTGCGCGGGTTTGGGGGCGGCCTTGTGGAGGACCGGCCTGGGCTGCGGCTTGACGACGGGTTTGGGGATCGGCTTCGGCAGCGGCTTGGGTTCAGGCGGCCTGGGTATTGGCGGCGCCACTGTTTGGGGCGCCGGCTTCGGGGCGTCGAGCACGATTTGCATCGGCGCAGGCGGTGGTGGCGCCGATGCATGGTCGGCCAGCCAGAGCAGCGCACCGATGATGACAACCTCCAGCAGCAGCGCGGCGCCCGCCGCCAGCGGCCAGCGCTGCGCGTCATGCGGCTCACGCCAATGCTGCGGAGCGTGCTGCAGCACGGCGCTCATGAGCCGCTGCCTCCGCCCTGCCGCGTCGCCAGGCCGATCTTCGTCACTCCCGCCTTGCGGCAGGCGTCCATCACCGCCATGAGCTGCTGCAGCGACACCGCCTTGTCACCGGCCAGGGTCACCTGCAGTGCACCCGGCTGCGGCCGGCTCTTGAGCAGAGCGGTGAGCTGGGCTGGGGTCAGGGTCTTCTGCTCGAAGTGAATCACGCCGGCCTTGTCCACCGCCAGGGTGATCTGCGGCTTGGGCATGGCCTGGGCGGTGGCGCTGGTGGGCAGGCGCGAGGCGATGCCGGCGTCGGGAATCATGTGCAGCGTGACCATGATGAAGAACACCAGCAGGAAAAACATGATGTCGATCATCGGGATGATCTCGATGCGGGCTTTCTTGACTTCGAAATACTTCATGGCAGCTCAAGGAAAAGTGCCGCAGCGCGAGCCGCGGCCGAAGCGGGCACGGCAAAAGCCCACGCTTGCTTGAAGAAAGGGTGTGATGCGCGAACTGGCGCGTTGATCCGAGGCCTGGAATGGCACCGTGCCGAGGTCAGGCAATTTTTTGTTGCAGCGCCTGGCCCAAGGCGCCGGCAGGCACGCCACGGTTGGGGCTGACCGGGGTGACGACCGGATGCCGCGCGGGGCCGCGCACGCCGCCCTCGCGGTAATGCGGGAGCATGCGGTTGACCAGCATGAGCTTGATGCGTTCGAGCTGGTGCATCAGCAGGCGCACGCGCTGGTTCAGCGCATTGAACGCCACCAGGCCGAGCACGGCGATGAACAGCCCGGCGGCCGTGGCCACCAGCGCCTCGCCCACGCCGCCGGTGACGGCCTGCGAAGCCGCACCCGGATTGGCCAGCGCCGAGAAGGTGTTGAACATGCCGATGATGGTGCCCAGCAGGCCCAGCAGCGGCGCCAGGGTGACGATGGTGTCGAGCACCCACAGCCCGCGGTCGATGCGCGGCGCCTGGTCCATCACGGCCTCTTCCAGGCGGCTGGAAAAATGCTCCACGGCGTCGCTCATATCGTGATGCAGCGCCACGGCCACCACCTGCGCCGCCGGTGTATCGGCGTTCGCCTCGACCAGGCCTTTGAGTAATTTGGCGTCCACGTGCGCGTGGCCCTTCAGTTCACGCACCCAGGTCTTGGCCGCGTCCAGCATGCGCGAGAGGGTCCAGAACCGCTCCACGGTCACCGTCAGAGCCACGAACAGCAAGACCAGCATGATGTAGAGAATCCCGCCCGAAGTCTGGGCGATGTGGGTGAGCGTGTCGAACGACATGATGAACTCCAAAAACGTTGAGGTATCAGCCCTGCAGACTGGCCGACCGATGTGACATGAAGATGACGGTCAGCCCGAGGCCGTCTGATTAAAAATCGGCATTCACGGATGCGTAGAAAGTGCGAGGCGCACCTGGGAGGCCCAGCACCTGACCTTGCGAATTGCCACCCAACAGGCCGCCACTGGTCACTTCTTCAAAAGCGTTGTAACGCTTATCCAGCACATTCAGGACGTCCACGCTGAAACGCACATCGTGCAGGCTTGAATGGGCGAATGGAACCTCGCCATCGAGTCCAATATTGAAGGTGCCATAAGCGGGAATGGTTTTTTGGCTGGGGGCGCCGAGGTTGTTGTCGAACATATGTTGCTGCCCGACATACTGATACCAGGCACGAGGCGTCAGCAACATGCCTGAAACGTAGTAGGCGTAGGACGCGCCAACATTCAAGGTGCGATTCGGTACATTCGACACCGGCAAACCCGCGTAGCTCACGCCACCTGTGGTGTAGTTGTTGAAATTCGCCTGCTCGAAATTCATGTTGGCAAAGAGGTGCAGGTTATACAGAACGTCGTCGGCCACGGCGATATTGAATCCCTTGTAAATCGAATCGCCATTTGCATCCCCGAGAAAATTGCCATTCGCGTCGCTCAGCGGAATGTACTGATTGCTGTAATGCAGATGGAAGTAGGAAACGCTCAACAGAAAATTGCGCAGCACGCCATCGTTTTTGACATGCATCTTGACGCCGAGGTTGTAGTCTGTTCCTTTTTCCAGGTTGTAGATTGGCGGCGTCGATTGGTAAATGCCACCACCGCCACCGACTTGTGGTTCCTTGTAGGCCACCGCGTAGTTGCCGAACAAAGCCAGCGCCTCGTTGACACGCCAGTTGACGGCAACCGACGGCTCGGTTGCATGGTGGGTGACGTTGGCGGCTGGGAGTACACCCTGGTTATTGCCCGGGTAAAGCGCATAGGCTTGGCTGAAATCAGACTGTGCTGCCGGGTAGTAGCTTGTCTGATAATTGATGAAGCGAATTCCAGGGGTGATGTCGAGATTGGCCGTCGGGCTGATGCGGTCTTGCACGAAGGCAGCCAGATCGGTTTGGTCCCAGTAGTCGCTGCGATAATGTGCGTTGGGAACTGTCTGGCTGCCGTTGTAGGGCGGGTTGGTGTTGTAGAAGGCGTTTCTCGAGTTGTAGTGGCTCTTCAGGAAAAAGCCACCAAAACTAACGGTGTTGTAGGGCATTTTCACATCGGCCCAGGCCTTGTCGCCGTAGACGGTATCGCTTGGATTGTTGTATTCGTAGAGATTGCCCGGGTTGCTCAGTCCATAATTGTTGTAGTGATAGTGCAGGCGCTCTCCCAGGCGATACCAAATCAAGTTGTGCAGAGATAGCGACGCATCAACGTTGATGTTCGCCTTTCCATAAATGAGCCGGGTCTTGTTGGTGTCGTTCTTGAACCAGACATTGGCGGGGATTGAACTGTCATAACCCGAAGTCGGCTGACTATAGAGTGGTGCATTGGCTGTGCCGTCCAGGGTCACTCCGGAAATTGGCTGGAGTGGAATCGGGACAGGTCGATAGCCACTTCCCTGGGCCTGATAAAAACCCAATGAAAAATCACCATTCTCGAAGGTTTTTCGGGTTTTCAAGAACCAGGCGTAGTTATGGCTGTGATTGTCGAACCCATCCACGCTGGTGCGGTAGCTGTTTGCCGAACCCACGCCCCCGGCGAGGATGGTGGACCAGCCGTCGTGCGCGCCAGTGCGCAGATTGATCGACAGGTTGCGCGCGCCATAGCTGCCCACGCTCAGGCCGATGGAGCCGCCTGGTTTATCGGTGGGTTGCAGCGGCACGAAGGCAATTTCGCCGCCGATGTTGTTGTACCAGCGGTCGCTGGCATTGCCGGGGCCGTAGGTGATGGCCGCGCCTTGCAGCAGACTGAGTTGCGGCACCTCGGGAGACTCCCAGAGCCCGGTGGATGGGTTGGCCATGGGCACGCCGTCGAAGGTCACGGCAATGCTGCCGTTGTCGATCTGACCGCCGGAAAAGCCACCCCACCCCTGCTTGATGCCGTTGATGCTGATGGAGTTCTTGGTCGAGCCGGTGGCGCCATAGCCGGTCACGCCCACGCCGGGGGCGTAGGACAGGGCTTGCGCACTGCCGCCCACGGGTCCGGCAGCCGTGAGTTCGCTCTTGGTCAGCACCTTGACGGACTCGCCCGATTTGAAGACATGGACGGGCGCCAGTTTTTCCGCTTCGTGGCTGGGTTTGTGCTCGGACGTCGCGTTTGTCTGGCCACCGGCCTGCACCGTGCCGAGACTTTCTGGCGCCGATTGCGCCTGCGCCGTGGCAAGGGGTAGGGCCAACAGAGCCGTGAACATGGCCTGCGCGAGCAGACTGGGTTTGAACGCGGGATGCGCGGTTGGCGTGATCGGGTGTTGCATGCAATCCTCCGGGGTGTGTCGGGTTCGGCTTGTCCGCGAGGCTGTCTGGCCCACGGGTACAGAGCGCTATTGCAGCCAGGGCGCGTGACGCGCCGGTTGCATAAACCTGACCAAGATCTGACCGTCGGCGTCAAACTTGTACATAAACGTTGACGTTGCGAACGCTTATCGACACCAGGAGCAGATTCGGCTGGCGCCGATTGACGCGTCTGGGTGTGCTGAGTGTGTCAACAAGCCAGGGTTACTCAGGTTTGTCGTTGCGCAGCGTTGTCAACGCTCGTGGTCGTTTGCCCCGGCGACAAGGTTCTGTGCCAGCGGTAGCCCACACCATGCACCGTCTGCACATGGTTGTGCAGCCCGAGCGGGCGCAGTGCGCGTCGCAGGCGACCCACGGCGGTGTGCACCGTGTCGGCCTGGGCCCGGGCAGGAATGTCCATCGCCAGGCGCAGCGCCTGGGGGCCAAGCACATGCCCGGCCTGCGCCGCAAGGGTCCAGAGCAGGTGGAAGAGTTGCGGCGGCAGCGCCAGAGTCTGCGTGCCCTCAAGGGATTGCAGAGCCGCCCCGAAATGTCCTTGACCCCCTCGGGGGGAGTCCGCTTGCGCACGGGTGGGGGCGCTTAGGTAAAGGCGTCGGGCCTGCCCATCCAGCGCCAGGTCGTCATCCAGCTGCAGCCAGCCGTCGGGCTGCGGCGCCACGCGCTCGCGCAGCCGGCCGAGTTGTGCGCGGATCAAGGCGGCCGTGCTGCCCAGGTGCAGCACGGCATCGGCGCCGGCGCGCAGTGCCGCCAGGGCGCCGGGGTCAGCCACGTCGGGCAGCAGCGCAAGCACGCCTGGCAGGCGCCCGCCAGGCTGGTGGCGCAGGAGCATGAGCCAGTCGGTCAGCTCGCGCACGTCGTGGCCGCTGCTGAGCAGCGCTGCCCAGGCGTCGCCTTCGCGCAGGCGCAACAAAGCCTCGCCGGGCGCGATGGGTTGGGAATTGGTATCGTCGCAATCCGCCGTGGCCGAGGCGAAGCGCACGCGCAGGACAGCGTGCTTGACCGTGTGATTCATGGGGTGCGGAGGGCGCAGGATGGTGGCGTGGGCGCTGCCCGAATCTCGGTCATTCATGTGTCAGGCCGATGACAAGCGGATGACAGCCCGATGCTTGCGGCATTGCGTCTGCCATGACGTGGCCGTGGCGTCGCTGGCGCAAGGCATGGACCGGCCCCGGCGTGCCGTTGAGCCCGGCGCCTGGCTTGTGGGTCACGGGTTACATCTGGCAGTGCGCGCATGCAAGCCGCTGTCATGCGCGCGCGCATGTCGTTCGTTGATGTTGAAAGCAACCCATTCCAGGGTTCTCGCCCAAGCCAACAACCATGAACCTGCTCCCACACCTTGTCCGTCGGCGCGGCTGTTTGCGTTGGGGCTTGCACCGAGCTTTACCCAGCCTGTTCGCGGTCGCGATCGTCGGTTTGGCACCCCTCGCGCATGCCGGGGAACCGCCCGCACTGGTCGGCCGCATCGCCGAGTTTCAAGGCGAGGTGAGTCTGCTGCCGGCCGGCGCCAGCAGCTGGATCGCGGCCAGCCTGAACCGGCCCATCACCATCGGCGACCGGCTGTGGGTGCCGCCGGGCGGGCGCGCCGACATCGTCGCCGGGCCGGATGCGATCCGGCTGGGCCCGGGCACCGACCTCACGGTGCTCGATCTGCGCGAGCAGGACGTGCAGTTGTCGCTGTCGCAAGGCACGGCGCAATTGCAGGTGCGCGCCTTCGGACCGGATCAGCGGGTGGAGGTGGACACGCCCAACCTCGCCTTTCAGTTGCAAAGCGCCGGCGATATGCGCCTGGACGTGAATCCGGCCGCCGACACCACCACCGCCACGCTGCGCGCCGGCCAGGGCGCGGCCTATGGCGAGAGCGCCGCGCCCTATGCGGTGGAGGCCGGACAGAGGGCGCGCTTTGCCGGGCAGAACCTCACCGTTGTGGCCGCTGAAGACAATCCGCCGGCCGACGCCTTCGACCAGTGGGTGGCGCAGTTGAACGCACGCGAAGACGCTTCCATCTCCGCGCGCTATGTCTCGCCCTGGGTCACCGGCTACCAGGGGCTCGACGCCTGGGGCGAATGGGCCCAGAGCCCGCAATACGGGCCCGTCTGGTACCCGCGCGTCGCCCCCGGCTGGGTGCCCTACCGCAACGGCCACTGGGCCTGGGTGCCACCCTGGGGCTGGACCTGGATTGCCGCCGAGCCCTGGGGCTTCGCGCCCTTCCACTACGGCCGCTGGGCCTGGGTCGGTTCGGCCTGGGCCTGGGTGCCGGGGCCCGTGGTGGTGCGCCCGGTGTACGCCCCGGCGCTGGTGGCTTTCGTCGGCGCCGCGCCCGGCGTCACCTTCTCCTTCGGCGTGGCCGGCGGCGCTCCGGCCGTGGGCTGGTTCCCACTCGGCCCGGGGCAGATCTACCGCCCGCCCTACGCCTACACCCCGGCTTACCTCGTGGAGGTGAATCGCTGCACCCCCATCAGCGACCGCGACCACGACTGGATCAATGTGCGCCGCGAACTCGACCCGCGCCGCCTGCCGCCCCACGCCCTCACCCTGGTTCCGCGCACCGCCTTCGTTCAGGGCCTGCCGGTGCAGGATCATGTGCATCGCCTGGCCGCCTTGCCCGCGCACATCCTGCCGCTGGCCACGGCACCCGACGCGCACCCGTTGGCGGCCAGCGTCACCGCCGGGGCGCGTCCCATGCCCTGGCCCACGGGGTTCCGGCCGCGCCCGGTGCTGGCCACGCGCGAGCCCGGGCCGCTGCCGCAGCGCTCTGGCATGCCCGAGGCCGACGGGCTGCGGCCCCCGGGCACATACCGGGTCCTGCCCGCGAACAACACGTCGCCCGAACGGGTTCCGGTGCGCATCGTGCCGGTCCCGGTGCAGCGCCCGTTCCCGCGCCAACCGGTAACGCCGCCATCGATGCGTCTTGGCCAGCTTCCGGCGGCGGAGCCGTCACCCAGGCCACAGCCTGGCTTGCAGCCGCAGCCGGGAGAGTCCGGGCGGTCTGAGTCGCCGCGTGTGTTCATCCCGCAGCCGCGATCCCCGTTGGCGGCGCAGCCGCAAGCTCCCCGGCCGCCGCTGCAAACCCTGGAACCAGCGCAACGGGATCGCGGGTTTTCGCGCCCCATGCCCCACTTTCCTGAACACCCCGCGCAAAGATTCGACCAACGCCACGAACCGCGCCTGGAGCAGCCAGGCTTCGCACCGCCGCCCGGGCCGAGGCCGTCTGGCTTTCCCGCGCCCGAGCGTGGTGCCGGGCCGCCTTCGCCGATCGAGCGCCCGGGTGAAGCGCCGCAGCGCCTCGAACGACCAGCGCCGGAATTGCGCCAGCATGTGCAGCCTGAGTTCCAGCCCCATTTCCGCGCGCTCGCGCCCGGCTTCGAACCCAGTTCGCGGGGCGAAGCCGGGCGCTCAGGCAGACCTGAGGGCGTACCCGAGCGTGGGTCCGAGCGCCGTGCCCCGCCGCCCGGCGCCCCACAGGGCGTGCCCGGCCCCCTGCAGCGCGCCGGCATGGCTCCGCCTTGAGCGGGGCGCCCTGGGCCCGGGTGCAGGGCGCCCCGGCTGGCGTCCCTAGCCTTTCCGGTCGCGCTGCAGCAGGCGCATTCCGCCTGCGTGGCGAGTCTGGAACCGCGCCGCGCGGGGTCAGTCGTCCTGCGCGTTCGAATGCCGGCCCTGATGCCCATCCTCATGGTCATCGTTGTGGCCGAAGTGGAACAGGGTCATCATGTTGCCGATGGCAGGCTTGTTGCGCGGCACATAGGGGTCGCCAGAGACAGGGAGCGGATTGGGCAGGTTGTCGCGGCTGCGCTTGGACAGCGGCGACAAGCCCCAGTTGGCCTCGATGAACTTGGCGATGGAGGCGTGGTCCGTGTAGGTGTGGTCGACATCGCCGCCGCGCGAGTACGGGGACACCACGATCATCGGGATACGCGTGCCGTCGCCGAAGAAGTCGATCGGCTGGATATAGCCCGAGTCGTAGTAGCCGCCGCCTTCGTCGAAGGTGATCATGATGGCTGTGTGCGCCCACAGCTGCTTGTTGCTCTTGACCTGGTCGATCACGCTCTTGACGAACTGCTCGTAGTGGTGCGGGTTGGAATCGGCCGGGTGGCCGGCCTGGCTTTCATAGGGCCGCACGAAGGACACCGCTGGAAGCGTCCCGTACTTCACGTCGGACTGGAACAGGGTCATGCCCTGCAGGTTGTTGCGCTGCGCCGAGGTCATGACCGACTTCGAGAACACGAACGGGTCGCAGATCGAGCAGTACTCGCTGGTGGGGTGGCCATTGTTCCAGCCACCGCTGTACCACTTCCAGGTGATGCCCCTGGCCGTCATCGCGTCCGCCAGCATCGGCACCGTTTGCGGGGGTACCGTGAAATGGGTCGGCCCCAGCGGCGTGGGCGTGCCGTCGGGGTTGTAGCCGGGGCCGTAGTTGTTCAGCAGGTAGTAGGTGTCGGCCGCGCAGTTGCCGCCGTTGAAGGGCTTGTTGGGCTGGGCGTGGAGGTAATCCATGATCGCCGTCACGCCAGGCTGCTGCGGGTCCGCGCATTTGACGTAGGAGCCGCCGGCATAGCCGTCCTGCTTGTAGAAGTTGTTGGTGCCCGGCACAGGATCGGGGTTCTCGATCTGGTTCACCGGCGGCATGGCGGGCATGCCGTTGGTGTTGTAGAACGCCGCGTCCCCGGCGGTGCCGATGGAGATGAAGTTGGCGCCCGTGCCGCCCATGATGGCCTGGTGGTAGTTGTCGCTGATGGCGTATTCGCGCGCGAGCTGCTTGAAGTACGGCGCGTCGCCGGTGCTCATGTTGTAGAAGCCCATCTGCACGCCGCCCTGGTAGGTGTCGGCCGGGGTCGCGGGCGGCGTGTTCTGGCCGCCGATGCCCACGGTCTGGGCCACCCAGGTGAACAGGTCGTGCCGGCCCTTGTCCACCTGCTGCCACATCTGGAAGAAGCGGTGCACCGGGTCGCCGGTGTAGGAGTCGTACGGCACGTACTTGGTGATCTGGAACGGGCCGTTGGGCAGCTTGGCCGGGAAGCGCTGGTCCGGCACGCCGGGGGGCTGGCCGTTGGCGTAGGTCGTGTTGGGTTGCGGCAGCGTGGCGTAGGGCTGGGTCTTGGTCGGGTCGAGGCGATACACGTCGGTATCGCTGGCCTGCCACTGGGCGGCCTTGCCGAAGTTCGGCCCCGGCGTGCCGTCGGCGTTGACGATGCCTTCGGACAGCAGGTTGCGCACGGCCTGGCCGTGTTTGGGCTTGTAGGTGGCGAACAGGTTGTCGAAGCTGTGGTTCTCGCCGACGATGACGATCAGGTGCTCGATCGGCATTGCGGTATGGGTGTCGGACTCGGCGCTGGCGGGCATGGGGTGCCAGGCCAGCATCGCGCTCAAGGCCGTCACCGAGAAAAGGCTGGGTCTATGCATGATCAGGTTCTCCTGTGTGGGGGCACCGGCGCCGGTTCATCGGCAGGCCCCTGCCGTGTTCCTGGCCCCGGTGATCCGCAACGTAGCGACCGCGTGTGATGGCCCCATGAAGGAACGATGAAGGATTTGTGGCAAGGGTTTGTGACTTTTGCCGCGCGCCGCAGCGCGACCATGGGCCTGTGCGCCCGGCGGGCATGCAAGGGCGTACCGGGCTAACCGTAATATTGTTCAGATACGAATGACCGGAATTGGGCAGTGACGCTGATGGAGCAATTCTCCGCGATGGCGGACGTTGAAGTTGCTCATCTTGCGCTTGGCCCCGCGCGGGTTGAAGCGGCCGCGGCGGCTGACACAGCGACCGCGGGCGATCTCAGCGAGCATGGCGTCGCGCCAAGCAACCAGGCGCTCAGGGGGGACGGCCGCAGCTTGCGGCGTTTTTCGCTTGATGCTGTTGGAGCGCAGGTGCGTCTTGAATGCGTCGAACACCCCCTCGATCTCCCAGCGTTCGTGGTCCAGCGCGGCCAACTTCAACGCCGGCGCGCTTTCGGGCTCGAGGAGGTTGGTCACCAGCCGGTAGCTGTCTTGCACCGGCGTGGCTGAATCGTGCAGCGTGGAGTCGATCACGCGGACGGTCTGGCCGTGTTGTCGTGCGCGATCCTTGCTGTCGAAGACGGTGCTGAGGTACGAGCCGTCGCTCAGAAGCTGTTGGACCGGCAGGCCCAGGGTCGACTTGACTCGCCAAGCCAGCTTGGCCCCAGTGGCGCAAGCGGCTTGCCACAGCTTGAAGCTGTAGACATGGCGATCGGCCAGCACCAGCATGTCCGGCGTCAACTTTGCCGGCAGCAACTCGATCGCCATCGCGACCTCGCTGCGGCTGTACGGCGCGATGGCCGCTGCCACCACCACGTGCGTGCCGCACTC
Source organism: Thiomonas sp. (assembly GCF_054608695.1). Taxonomy (NCBI): domain Bacteria; kingdom Pseudomonadati; phylum Pseudomonadota; class Betaproteobacteria; order Burkholderiales; genus Thiomonas; species Thiomonas sp. The sequence goes on along the minus strand of NZ_JBTRXV010000066.1, from coordinate 3,079 downwards.
CACCAAGCCCAGCAAGCGCGCTTGCGGGAAGGCGCTTTGCCCGCGTGAGGCCGCCGGATGCCCGAAGAACTCGGCATTGGCCGCTTCGTCGGCCACATCCATGCCGCTGCCGTGCACGGCCATGACACGCAGACCTCGATACCACGAGCCTGGCGCAGCGGGTGTTGCCAGTGGACGCAACACCCGCTGCGCCAGCTCAAACATCACCTTGCTGTCCAACCGGGTGCGTGCCTGCGATAGGGCTGACTTGCTCGCCTGCACCGCATCGGCCTTGCCATCGCTCAAGCACTGCAGACCCTCGCACACCACGCGCAGCACCTCCTCCAGTGGCGCCTCGCGCCACAGCGCCAGTGCCATCACGTAGTACACCACCACGGGCGCGGGCAGCCGCCGCTCACGCTGGCTGGCCCGGCCCGTCTCGGCCAAGACCTCTTCGATCAGCGTGCGTGGACACACGCTGGCCAGCACGCCGGCGCTGATCAGGTGGGCGACATCGATCTGTGTGGGTCAGGCCTTGCGTGCTCGCGCCATCGTTCTCGTCCATCGAAGTTTCGATGGACGAGAACGATCGCCGATGAACATGTATCTGAACAGTATTGCCGCTAACTGTTGAACCCGGGTGGCCATAGCCCACTGCTATGAGGCGAATTGAAACGTTAAATTAGACGGATCAGTCCCCATCTCTTAAATTCTTGCTGCATTGCACACCGAAACGGTTTTTTGCCAAACGGTCTGTGACGAGAACGATGGCATCAAGCCCCTTCATGGCTTGAGCCCCAGTCCAACAGCGAATCCCCATGGAGTTTGTCATGTCCCTGATCAATACCCAAGGCCACTGCTGTCCGGTTAAATCCCGAACAAATTCAATTGGTTAGAAAAGTCGTCAGGTTCAGATTGATTGCGCTCGGGCTGCAAGGCGCATGAAAGCTGGATTTTCTCGAAAACCGACACCGACAGAATCTGTAGGCATGCGTAGAGCGAGGCATCGAGGTGAAGCTCTTTCTTGACGATGGCGATGGCGCACCAGATTGGCGTCTTCACCGCGTGCTCGCTGGTGCCCAGCAAGCGCTTGATGCGCAAGTGCTGCTTGATCCATTGGAAGAAGAGCTCGACCTGCCAACGGCTCTTGTAGAGTGCGGCGATCGTCAAGGCGGGCAGGCTGGTGTTGTTGGTCAGGAAGATCAGCGTCTTGCCCGACGCGGGATCGGTGAAGCGGATGCGGCGCAGGCGTTCGGGATACTTCTTGGCCGGGCAGTCGCCACTCAGCATCACACGTTGGTCGCAGAGCACCCCCGTGCTGCGGTCGGTCGGGGCCGAGTCCACCCGCCGTGCATCCCTGCCCTTCTTGGCGCGCGTGACGAAGAAGGCTCCAGCCTGATGCAGCGCAGACAGCCGCCGGAAATCCACATAGCCCCGATCCATCACGTCGAAGGCCCCAGCCTCTGCGGGCACGATGTCCAGCACGTTCACGTCGCGCAGACTCTCGCGCCACGTCAACTGCGCGAAGGCCGACGCGCGGAATTGCTCGGCGCACGACAACGTGCGAACACCCACATCGCCGCCATGGCGCTGCACGAGGCGTGCAGCGCTCGTCCAAGGCACGGACTCCATGATCTGGGCAAACAGCGTCTTACCTGCGTTCACGTGAACTCCTCGGGGTTGTCAACCCCGGGAAGTTACGCAACGCTCGGCCATCGAAATTCAAATCGGCACCAAACGAAATCGGCCTGGAACCCAGCGCCGTTGCTTGCTCCCATGCTTCGCATGAATGATTTAACCAGACAGTAAGTAGTGGCTTTCCTTAATAACCTTATTGATCCGGCCCTGTAATGTCTGCACTTTTTCAGGCACTCATCACTGAGCCGCGCACCGTGTGGAGTTCAAATTTCATAGGGCCGGAGCAATAGGCGCGCTGCAACTCTTGTCTCGCTGCTACAAATCAGTATCCGTGGTCATCTAACGTCGAACGCTGGCTCTGCATGAACACTCATCGTTACTCCAGCTTTATTCTGTACGCCACAGTAGCCCTGCTATCGCTGTTGCTGATGCTAGTACCCCTCACGAATGAGCGTCTGGGGCAGGCAGTTTCATATGCATGGCTCACCCAAGCCGCCTTAATACGGCAGAGTAGCAGTCCCGATACTACTGCAACCGCCAGTGTCAGCGTTACTCCTCAGCTCGGCGCACGCGCTGTCAATTTCTCTATACACCAAATTCCGAGCGGCAGTGGTTTTATAGACCCGAATACGGTACGTGAGTTGCGTATTGTCAGGCTTCAGCCGAAGCTGCCGATTGATTTGGATTACTCCTTTTACCTGGCATATGCTCAGGCTAGCTCTTTGCAATTACCGCCCAAGCTGCGCCCTTGGATTGATTTCTCACCCTCACCGCTGGCCTCTCATCGTCCATGCGGCATGCCGCCGCATGTGTTAGCACCTCCCTCCACGATCTAAATCTAAATCGCCCTGGTTTCCGGCGCCGCATTTATGCGCGACAGCCGGAATGGGCACAAGCGCGCGCAAGCCGTGGTGTGCCTACTTTTTCAGCGACGTTAGCGGCCCCCAATGAGGGCCGTCGTGGAGAACAACAATGCATACTTGGTCAATTTCCAGGCGCGTAGCCATGGCTGCCGCGTGGGCCGCAGCAAGTCTGAGCGCCGTCCCCGCTTTGGCGCAAGCCCAGCAAAGCCAGACGTTTATTCACATCAACCCTGAACAACAGACAGCGCTGGGCGTGCATCTGGCTACAGTGCAAGCAGCAGGAGCCGCGAAAATCAGCCTTCCAGCGCGGGTTGTCGTGCCAACCTCGCAACAGGCTGTCGTGGTTGCTCCCGCCGCGGGCCTTGTCACTCGTTTATTGGTGACAGCGGGGGATACAGTCAAGCGCGGTCAGTTACTGGCTGAACTGAGCAGCCCGCAAATCGCTCAGCTGCAGCGCCAGCGCAACGAATCAGCAATACAGCGCAACTTGGCGCGAGCTCAGGAGCAGCGTGATGCATTGCTTTCGCAGGAGGGCATCATTCCCGCCGCGCGGTTGCAGTCGGCGCAAGCTCGACTGAGCGCGGCTGATGAGATGCTGT
>NZ_JBTRXV010000065.1:0-23893 GCF_054608695.1 Thiomonas sp. | reverse complement strand
CTCAAGAAGGTGGCCTTGATCGCCTGCATGCGCAAGCTGATCACCCACCTCAATGCCATCACCCGGGACCACCTGAACGCTCAAAATCAGCCTCTCACTGCTTGACTTTCAACACGGTTACTCAGCCGCGCACCTTGCGGTAGGCCGCCAGCAACTTGGTGTGGTTGGCGCTGGCTTCGAAGTCGGCGCCCAAGGTGTTCAGGTCCCAGAAGCGTTGCTGCTGATTGAGCAGCGCCAGCGCGAGGTCGAGGGTGCCTGCGCCATAGAGCAGGCGCAGCGCGGGCTCATAGGGTGTTGCATCCTGCAGCTTGAGCAGGTCGGCGATGCAGCGGAAGACTTTCAGCCGCGCCGGGCTGCGCTGCCCGTACTGGGCGATCCAGGCACAGCCTTCGAGAATGGCATCGTCGTCGCCACTGGCCAGCGCCAGCAGCAGCTTGAGTTCGCCGATCTTGAGCCCGACCCAGGCGGAGTCGGGGTCGGGGGCGAGGCCGATGAGCACGCTGACCGGCCGCTCGTCGGCCAGTTCCAGTGCGACGATGCGGTCGTAAAGATCGACGCATGCCTCGCCCGACAATTCCGGCAGGCGGGCGATGTCGTCGCGCACCAGGTTGCCGATGCCGTTGTTCTCGTATTCCAGCTCGTCCACCGGATAAATTTCCGACACGCCGGGCACCAGAATGCGGCAGGCGTAGACGCCGAGATGGGTGAAATCGGCGATGTAGATCTGGTGACCTTCGGCATGCAGGGCAGTCACCGACCAGTGGTAGTCCGCCTCGGTGGTGGTGCTGAAATTCCAGTCGGCAAAGTCGAAGTCGGGCGTGCTGCGCAAGAACTCCCACGACAGCACGCCGCTGGAATCGACGAAGTGAATTTCCAGGTTCTGCGGATCGGCAATCTCGGCGGTGTCGAAACCGGGTGCCGGGAAGCCGGCCAGCGCATCGAGCGCGCGGCCTTGCAGCAGCTCGGTCAAGGCGCGTTCCAGCGCAATCTCGAAGCGCGGATGTGCGCCAAAGCTGGCGAAGCAACCCTGGTCGTCGGGGTGCAGCAGGGTCACGTTCATCACCGGGTAGCGCCCGCCGAGCGAGGCATCTTTCACCACGATGCCGAAGCCCGCGTCGCGCAGGCCGCGGATGCCGGCGGCGATGCGCGGGTAGCGCGCGATGACGGCCTCGGGCACGTCTGGCAGGCACAGCGCTTCCTTGATGATGCGGAACTTCACATGGCGCTCGAAAATTTCCGACAGCGCTTGGGTGCGCGCCTCCATCAAGGTATTGCCCGCCGACATGCCGTTGCTCACATACAGATTGCCGATGAGGTTGACCGGAAAGTAGGCGATCGTGCCGTCGGCCAGGCGCTGGTAGGGCAGCGCGCAAATGCCGCGCGCCACGTTGCCGGAATTGAGGTCGACGAGCTGTTCGGCGCGCACCGCGTCGTCGGGGTTGTAGAAGGCCTGCAGTTCGGGGTTGAGCAAGCCCTCGGGCCAGGCATCGCCGTCCAGCGCGAACCAGCGCTCGTCCGGGGCATGCACATAGGCGCGGTGGGCGATGGCATCGCCCAGATAAAAATGCGTCCAGAAATAGTTGGTCGACAAGCGCTCGAAAAACTCCCCCAGCGCACTCGCCCGCGCCGCCAGCTCCGACGCGCCCTTGCCGTTGGAGAACAGCAGCGCGCAGTCATGGTCGCGCACATGCACCGACCACACCCCCTCGACCGGATTGAGCCAGGACCGCTCTTCGATGTGAAACCCCAGCCCCGCCAGCCTGCCGCGCAGCGTCGTGATGGAGTGTTCGAGCGAAGCGTCCTTGCCGGGGATGAAATGTTCGGTGGTGGTCATGGGCGGGGCCGGTGGGAAAAGCCAGTCAGCATAGGCCAAGGCAAGGCGTGTGGCGAACACGGACCAATGGGCCATACGCGCGCCCAAAGCCCCGTCAAACCAGCTTGCAACGCCCTGCCAGATCCATGATGCGTTCGATTTCGGCGTCGCGAATGCCGATCTTGCGCAGGGCGTGCGCGGTGCGCGCAATGTAGTCGAGGGTGGTGCCGTAGCGCCCACGGCAGTCGCGCAGGATGGCGAGAAGCTGGTCGTCGTCGAGTTCGCCGGTGTAGCTGGGGCTGGTGCGGTCCAGGGTGAAGGCCAGCGCCTGCACCGGGCCGTGTGGCGTATGGCAGCGCAGCCAGCGCGGGTCGTACACGGCGCGTGGCATTTCGCGCTTCCACAGCAGGCGCAGTTCGCGTTCGGCGCGGGCCTGCGGCACGCGCAGGGCGATGCCGCTGCAGGAACCTCCGGCCATGAGTGCGAACACCAGGCCGGGCTCCTGCTCGGTGCCGCGGTTGATGCGTGACCACATGCGCAAGGTGCGACGCCAGCCCCACACCCGCGCGGGACGAATTTCCGCGTGCGCGACTTCGGGGTTCCAGATCAGCGAGCCGTAGCCGAACACCCACAGATCGCCCGCCGGCCGGGTGGCCAGAGTGGCCTCCAGCATGTCCTGCGGGTCGCGCCCGGGAAACTGGGGCAGGCCGTGGATGTCGATTATGTCTGACCTCATGCCACCTTTGTCGCTCGCTTCGTGCTTCGGCTCAGCGCGGCAACTCCGTGCTGCCCATGAGGACGCGGTCGACCTCGCGGGCAGCCTGGCGGCCTTCGCGCCGCGCGGACCGGCTAGGGCCGCGTTCCACCATGCGCCCGCATGGGCGATCCGCGAAGGCCATGCGAATGCTCATCGCGGCAACTCGGTCGAGCCCATGAGAACGCGGTCGACCTCGCGGACAGCCTGGCGGCCTTCGCGCCGCGCGGACCGGCTAGGGCCGCGTTCCACCACGCGCCCGCATGGGCGATCCGCGAAGGCCATGCGAATGCTCATCGCGGCAACTCGGTCGAGCCCATGAGAACGCGGTCGACCTCGCGGACAGCCTGGCGGCCTTCGCGCCGCGCGGACCGGCTAGGGCCGCGTTCCACCACGCGCCCGCATGGGCGATCCGCGAAGGCCATGCGAATGCTCATCGCGGCAACTCGGTCGAGCCCATGAGGACGCGGTCGACCTCGCGGGCAGCCTGGCGGCCTTCGCGGATCGCCCACACCACCAGGCTCTGCCCGCGCCGCATATCGCCCGCGGCAAACACCTTGGGCACGTTGGTGGCGTAGCCGCCATCGTCTTCGGTACTCGCCTTGGCGTTGCCGCGCGCGTCCTTGTCGATGCCGAAGGCCTCGAGCACGCTGCCCAGCGGATGGACGAAACCCATCGCCAGCAGCACCAGATCGGCCTGCATGGTGAACTCGCTGCCGGGCACTTCCTGCATGCGTCCGTCTTTCCATTCCACGCGGCAGGCGGTGATGGACTTGACCTTGTTCTTGTCTTTGCCGGTGCCGGCGACGAAGGCCTTGGTCGCCACCGACCAGTCGCGCGAGCAACCTTCTTCGTGGCTGCTGGAGGTGCGCAGCTTGATGGGCCAATAGGGCCAGACCAGCGGCTTGTTCTCTTGCTCGGGCGGCTGCGGCATGACTTCGAACTGCGTCACGCTGGCGGCGCCGTGGCGGTTGCTGGTGCCGACACAGTCGGATCCGGTGTCGCCACCGCCGATGACCACCACATGCTTGCCCGTGGCCATGAGCTGGCCCTTGAGCTTGTCGCCCGCGTTCACCTTGTTTTGCAGCGGCAGGAATTCCATGGCGAAGTGAATGCCATCGAGTTCGCGCCCGGGTACCGGCAGGTCGCGCGGGTGCTCGGCGCCACCGGCCAGCAGCACGGCGTCGAACTCCGCCTGCAGTTGCGCCGGGCTGATGCTGTCTTTGGCCCAGTTGGCCACGGTCGCGCCGGGACCGTCCTTCGGCATGTCAGCCACCAGCACGCTGGTGCGGAAACTCACGCCTTCGGCCTGCATCTGCGCGACGCGGCGGTCGATGTGGTGCTTCTCCATCTTGAAGTCGGGAATGCCATAGCGCAGCAGGCCGCCGATGCGGTCGTTCTTTTCGAACACCGCGACCTCGTGCCCGGCACGCGCCAACTGCTGCGCCGCTGCTAGTCCGGCAGGGCCGGAGCCGACCACGGCGACGCGCTTGCCGGTCTTGTGCGCGGGCGGCTGCGGCTGCACCCAACCCATCTCCCAGCCTTTGTCGATGATGGCGTGCTCCACCGACTTGATGCCCACCGGGGCCTCGTTGATGCCCAGGGTGCAGGCGGTTTCGCACGGCGCGGGGCAGATGCGGCCGGTGAACTCGGGGAAGTTGTTGGTGGAGTGCAGCACGTCGAGCGCACTGCGCCAGTCGCCCTGCCACACCAGATCGTTGAAGTCGGGGATGATGTTGTTCACCGGGCAGCCGTTGTTGCAGAACGGAATGCCGCAGTCCATGCACCGCCCGGCCTGGGTCTTGGCCTTGTCGTCGGGCAGTCCGTGCACGAACTCCTTCCAGTGCTTGAGGCGGGCGACGGGCGGCTCGTAGCGCTCTTCCTGGCGCTCGAACTCCATGAATCCGGTGACTTTTCCCATGATCTGTCCTTGTTCTGTATTGCTTGAACGATGCACTTATTTCGCGGGCACGCTGGTGTTGCCAGCCGGCGCCTTGGCCTTGGCCGTGGCGGCCTGCGCCTCGCGCTTCGCGGCCATTTCGCCCAGTGCACGCTTGTACTCGTGCGGGAACACCTTGACGAAGCGGCCGCGCGACTCTTCCCATTTGTCGAGCAGTTCGCGTGCGCGCAAGGATCCGGTCCAGCGGTGGTGGTCTTGCAGCATCTTGCGCAGTTGCGCTTCGTCGCTCTGGCCGCGGTGCCACAGGGCTTCGGCGAGTTGCGCCTTCTGCTCGGCGGCGGGCAGCACTTTGTCCAGCGCCACCATGGACGCATTGCAGCGGCGGGCAAACTGACCGTCGATGTCGTACACGTAGGCCACGCCGCCGCTCATGCCGGCGGCGAAGTTGCGCCCGGTCTCGCCCAGCACCGCCACGGTGCCGCCGGTCATGTATTCGCAACCGTGGTCGCCCGTGCCTTCCACCACCGTGGTGGCACCGGAGTTGCGCACGGCGAAGCGTTCGCCCGCCACGCCGCGGAAGAAGGCCTCGCCTTCGATCGCGCCGTAGAGCACGGTGTTGCCGACGATGATGTTGTTCTGCGCCTCGCCACGGAACTCGATGGTCGGCCGCACGACGACGCGCCCGCCCGACAAGCCTTTGCCGGTGTAGTCGTTGGCGTCGCCAATGAGGTACATGGTGATGCCGCGCGCCAGGAAGGCGCCGAAGCTCTGGCCGCCGGTGCCTTCCATCTGGATGTGGATGGTGTCGTCGGGCAGGCCGTCGTGGCCGTAGCGCCTTGCCACCTCGCCGGAAAGCATGGCCCCCACGGTACGGTTGACGTTGCGCGTGTTCTGGATGAACTGCACTTTTTCACCGCGCTCCAGCGCCGGCCGGGCACGTTCGATCAGCACATGGTCGAGAGCCTTGGCCAGACCGTGGTCCTGCTCCTCGACCTGGCGGCGGGCGACGTCGGCAGGCACGACCGGCATGTGGAACACGCGGGAGAAATCCAGCCCGCGCGCCTTCCAGTGGCTGATGCCGGGACGGGTGTCGAGCAGGTCGGCGCGGCCCACGAGATCTTCGAACTTGCGCACGCCCAGTTGCGCCATGATGGAGCGCACTTCCTCGGCGACGAAGAAGAAGTAGTTCACCACATGCTCGGGTTTGCCGGAAAACTTCTTGCGCAGCGCCGGATCTTGCGTGGCCACGCCCACCGGACAGGTGTTGAGGTGGCACTTGCGCATCATGATGCAGCCCTCGACCACCAGCGGCGCGGTGGCGAAGCCGAATTCGTCGGCGCCCAGCAGCGCGCCGATCACCACGTCGCGCCCGGTCTTGAGCTGGCCGTCCACCTGCACCCGGATGCGCCCGCGCAGGCGGTTGAGCACCAGGGTCTGCTGGGTTTCGGCCAGGCCGATCTCCCAGGGCGTGCCGGCGTGCTTGATGCTCGAGAGCGGCGACGCGCCGGTGCCGCCGTCGTGCCCGGCGATGACCACATGGTCGGCCTTGGCCTTGGCCACGCCGGTGGCCACCGTGCCCACCCCGGACTCGGACACCAGCTTGACGCTGATGGAGGCGCGCGCGTTGGCATTCTTCAGGTCGTGGATGAGCTGCGCCAGGTCTTCGATGGAGTAAATGTCATGGTGCGGCGGCGGCGAAATGAGGCCCACCCCCGGCACCGAGTAACGCAGCATGCCGATGTACTCGGACACCTTGCCGCCGGGCAGTTGGCCGCCTTCGCCGGGCTTGGCGCCCTGCGCCATCTTGATCTGGATCTGATCCGCCGAAGTCAGGTACTCGGCGGTGACGCCGAAGCGGCCCGACGCCACCTGCTTGATCTTGGAGCGCAGCGAGTCGCCAGCCTTGAGCGGGATGTCGCTCACCACGCGCTCGGCGCCGAGCACGCTGCCCAGGGTGTCGCCGTCCTGGATGCCGGCTGAACCCGTGCGCATTTCCGGGCGGTAGCGCAGCGGGTCTTCGCCGCCCTCGCCGGTGTTGCTCTTGCCGCCGATGCGGTTCATCGCCACCGCCAGCGTGGCATGGGCTTCGGTGGAAATGGAGCCCAGCGACATGGCGCCGGTGGCGAAGCGTTCGACGATCTCGGACGCCGGCTCTACTTCCTCGATGGCAATGGCCTTCGCCGGGTCGAGCCTGAACTCGAACAGCCCGCGCAGCGTGAGCATGCGGCGCGACTGGTCGTTGATCAGCTGGGCATATTCCTTGTAGGTGTTGAAGTTGTTCGAGCGCGTGGAATGCTGCAGCTTGGCGATGGCGTCGGGCGTCCACAGATGCTCCTCGCCGCGCGTGCGCCAGGCATAGTCGCCGCCCGTGTCGAGCATGGTGGCCAGCACCGGGTTGTCGCCGAAGGCGTCGCGGTGCATGCGCAGCGCTTCCTGCGCCACCTCGAACACGCCGATGCCGTCCACCTGGCTGGTGGTGCCGGTGAAGTACTTGTCCACCAAGGCGCGCGACAGGCCGATGGCCTCGAAAATCTGCGCCCCGCAATAGCTCATGTAGGTGGAAATGCCCATCTTGGACATGACCTTCTGCAAGCCCTTGCCGATGGCCTTGATGTAGTTGTAAATGGCCTTGTCGGCGCTGAGATCGCCCGGCAGGCCGCGCACCATTTCGGCAATGGTGTCGAGCGCCAGATACGGATGCACGGCCTCGGCGCCGTAGCCCGCGAGCACGGCGAAATGATGGGTTTCGCGGGCGCTGCCGGTTTCCACCACCAAGCCGGTCTGGGTGCGCAAACCGTGGGCGATGAGGTGCTGGTGCACCGCGCTCATGGCCAGCAGCGCCGGAATGGCGACGCGTTCGGCGCTCACATTGCGGTCGGTGACGATGAGGATGTTGTGGCCGCTCTTGAGCGCATCCACCGCCTCGGCGCAGATGGAGGCGAGGCGCGCTTCGATGCCTTCCTGCCCCCAGGCCACCGGATAGCAGATGTCGATTTCGTAGCTGCGGAACTTGCCGCCGGTTTGCTGGGCAATGGAGCGCAGCCGCGCCATGTCGTCGTAGTCGAGCACGGGCTGGCTGACTTCCAGGCGCATGGGCGGGTTGACCTGGTTGATGTCGAGCAGGTTGGGGCGCGGGCCGATGAAGGACACCAGCGACATCACCATGTTCTCGCGGATCGAGTCGATGGGCGGGTTGGTCACTTGCGCGAACAACTGCTTGAAGTAGTTGTACAGCGGCTTGGCGCGGTTGGACAGCACCGCCAGCGCGGCGTCGTTGCCCATCGAGCCCACGGCTTCGTCGCCCTTCTCGGCCATCGGCGCCATGAGGAGCTTGAGGTCCTCCTGGGTGTAGCCGAAGGCTTGCTGGCGGTCGAGCAGCGGCAGCACCGATGCCTGCGGATGCCCGAGGTGGTCGAGGTCGTCGATGCGGATGCGCAGGTTCTCGATCCACTGGCCGTACGGCCGGCCGCCGGAGAGTTGATCCTTGATTTCCTTGTCGTCGATGATGCGCCCGGCCTCCATGTCGATGAGGAACATCTTGCCCGGCTGCAGGCGCCATTTCTTGACGATGTGGCTCTCGGGGATGGGCAGCACGCCGGACTCGGACGCCATGATGACGAGGTCGTCGTCGGTGACGATGTAGCGCGCCGGGCGCAGGCCGTTGCGGTCCAGCGTGGCGCCGATCTGGCGGCCGTCGGTGAAGGCAATGGCCGCCGGGCCGTCCCACGGCTCCATCATCGCGGCGTGGTACTCGTAGAAGGCGCGGCGGCGCGGGTCCATCAGCGTGTGCTGCTCCCACGCCTCGGGAATCATCATCATCATGGCGTGCGACAGCGGATAGCCGGCCATCAGCAGCAGCTCAAGACAGTTGTCGAAGCTGGCGGTGTCGCTCTGGCCGGGGTAGATCAGGGGCCAGAGCTTTTGCAGATCATTGCCCAGCACGGGAGAGGACACCGCGCCTTCGCGGGCGCGCATCCAGTTGTAGTTGCCCTTCACCGTGTTGATCTCGCCGTTGTGCGCCACCAGGCGGTAGGGGTGCGCCAGCGGCCATTCGGGGAAGGTGTTGGTGGAAAAGCGCTGGTGCACCAGCGCCAGGGCCGAAACCACGCGCGGGTCTTTCAAGTCCTTGTAATACTCGCCCACCTGGTCGGCCAGCAGCAGGCCCTTGTAGACCACGGTGCGCGCCGACATCGACGGCACGAAATACTCCTTGCCGTGGCGCAGCGCGAGTTGCTGAATGGCATGGCTGGCGGTTTTGCGGATGACGAACAGCTTGCGCTCCAGCGCGTCGGTCACCATCACGTCGGGGCCGCGGCCGACGAACACCTGCCGGATGACCGGCTCTTTCGCACGCACCGTGGGCGACATGGGCATGTCGGCGTCCACCGGCACATCGCGCCAGCCCAGCAGCACCTGCCCTTCGGCACGCACCGCGCGCTCGATTTCCTGCTCGCAGGCCAGGCGCGAAGCCTGCTCGCGCGGCAGGAAGATCATGCCCACGCCGTATTCGCCGTAAGGCGGCAGCTCCACGCCCTGCGCCGCCATCTCGGCGCGGTAGAAGGCGTCGGGAATCTGGATCAGGATGCCGGCGCCGTCGCCCATCAGCTTGTCGGCGCCAACCGCGCCGCGGTGGTCGAGGTTCTTGAGGATGAGCAGGCCGTTCTGCACGATGTCGTGCGACTTCATGCCCTTGATATGCGCCACGAAACCCACGCCGCAGGCATCGTGCTCGTTGCTCGGGCTGTACAGCCCGTTGCGGGCGAGGTCGGAAATTTCAGACTGGGGCGTGGACATGGCAGGCTCCGCGGCGAGGGAGAGGAGAAGCCACGAATTTACTGCAGCGCAGCAGGGGCTGCAAGAAATTCTTCTTTTCCGTCCCTATTTATAATAGCTACACTTGAATCACAATTTTTTTCAGGGACAGAATAATGGGGTCTGCAGTTCTGGTGGCATGCGCCACTTGGCTGCAGCTCTAGGCCTTGCGCGGTCGGCCACGCGGTGGCGGCTGGAGCTGGCGCCCGCTGAGTTGCGTCAATTGCTGCAGAAAGCGTGCATCGCCAAGCGCCGCGCCACGGCGCAAGGCCTGTTCCAGTTCGCGCACGCGCTGGGCATGCAGGCTGGCGAGTAGCAACTGGGTGTAGGCCGCTTCGCGCGCAAACGGCGTGTTGCCCAGCGCCCAATACGCCGAAGGCAACTGCAGTGCTGGCGCATTGCCGCCGCTTGCACCCAGGCCGCAATGCGCCGACTGGCTGCACCACGGCCACACCTGCCCAGCGGCCACCAACCCGGCGCGGCGCGCGGCGTCGTCCACCCAGACCATCGCCGGCAATGCCCAGGCCGAGGGCTCCAGCACAGCGCTGCGGAATCGCCCGGCCCAGATGGCTTGCCGCTCTGACGCTTGCGCCGTCGCCGCAGCACTCTGCACACGACTGGTTCGGCGCGCCAGGGTCTGCACAAAACCGGAAAGCCCCTTGGGCTCATGCGGCGTCAACAGCAGCCACACCCCATCGTGCAGCAAGCTGTAGGCATGCAGTCGCGTCGGGAAGGCACCCAGCGCCTCGGACATCCAGCCCAGAAAACGCATTCGCTGATCGTCCTGCGCCAGGGGCCGAGCGCCGGTTGCAGCCATGAGCTGCACCAGATGCGGCAAACCAGGAACGCAGAGTCGGGATTGGCGGGCCATGCAATGGGTGAGACCGGACGTTGGCAAATGATGCTGATGCGTGCCACGGTTGGCCATGGGCTGACACCCCAGGTGAAGCATCACCGCAACCGTATCGGCACTTGGCCGGATGCTATTGCACATGAACACGGAAACCAGCCAGTCCTGGTCACAACCCGGCATGCAATGGGCCATGAAGGCCTCACTACACTTGCCGCTCTAGGACACGCAAGGGCGCGCAGTTTTGCTGCAAGCGCCGCTGAAACAGGAACTGGCATGCCCGACAAGGAAGCCACAGCCCGCATCAAGATCAACAAACTGCTGGAAGCGGCCGGCTGGCGTTTCTTCCCCAATGGCGCCGAGCCCGCCAACATCCGCCTCGAACCCGGCGTGACCATCACGTCATCCCAGCTTGACGCGCTGGGCGAAAACTTCGAGCAGAGCAGCAAGGGTTTCATCGACTTCCTGCTGCTGGACGCCCGGGGCTTCCCGTTGCTCGTGCTGGAAGCCAAGGCCGAGGACAAGAACCCGCTGGTCGGCAAGGAGCAGGCGCGCAGGTACGCCAAGTCGCAGCACTGCCGCTTCGTCATCCTCTCCAACGGCAACCTGCATTATTTCTGGGATCTGGAGCGCGGCAACCCGCACCTCATCACGTCCTTCCCGACGCCCGATTCGGTCAGCGGCTACCGAAAATCCACGCCCAACCCGCAGCGCCTGATCGACGAGCGGGTGGGCGACGACACCATCGTGCTCACCCAGCGGCCGAACTACGCTTCCGAAGCAGGCTGGCGCAATGAAGCCGAGCGGCCCGGCTACATCCAGGCCAACAAGCTGCGCTTTCTTCGGCCCTACCAGCTCAAGGCCATCCACTGCCTGCAAGCTGCCGTGGCTGAGGGCAAGGACCGCTTTCTGTTCGAGATGGCCACCGGCACCGGCAAGACGCTCACCGCCGCCGCCGTGATCAAGCTGTTTCTGCGCACCGGCAACGCGCGACGCGTGCTGTTTCTGGTCGATCGGCTGGAGCTGGAGGATCAGGCGAAAAAAGCTTTCCACGCGCTGCTGTCCGCCGACTATCAAACGGTGATCTACAAGGAAAGACGCGACGACTGGCAGCGTGCCGAGATCGTCGTCACCACCGTGCAATCGCTGCTGTTCAACAACAAGTACCAGCGGCTGTTCTCGCCGACCGATTTCGACCTGGTCATTTCCGACGAGGCCCACCGCTCCATCGGCGGCAATGCCCGCGCCGTGTTCGACTACTTCATCGGCTACAAGCTGGGCCTCACGGCCACCCCGCGCGACTACCTGCGCCGGTTCGACGCCGCCAAGGCCGGCGCACGCGATCCGCGCGAGGCCGAGCGCCGGCTGCTGCTCGACACCTACCGCACCTTCGGCTGCGAGAACAGCCAGCCGACCTTCCGATATTCGCTGCTCGACGGCGTCAGGCAGGGCTATCTCATCAACCCCACGGTGGTGGACGCGCGCACCGACATCACCACCGCCCTGCTGTCCGAGCAGGGCTATGCCGTCGCGCTCGCCACCGATGCCGGCGACGACCAGCAGGAAAGCTTCAGCCAGCGCGAGTTCGAGAAGCGCTTCTTTTCTGACGCCACCAACCACTTGCTTTGCGAGACCTTTCTGGAGCACGCGCTGCGCGATCCGGTCAGCGGCGAAATCGGCAAATCCATCGTGTTCGCGGTCAGCCAGCATCACGCGGCCAAGCTCACGCAGATACTCAACCAGATGGCCGACCGCCTGTTTCCGGGCAAGTACCAGTCCGACTTTGCCGTGCAGGTCACCTCGCAGATCGCCGACGCGCAGCAATTCACCATCAACTTCGCCAACAACAAGCTGCTCGGCTCGGCCAACTTCCTGCCCTCCTACAAGACCAGCAAGGCGCGCGTGTGCGTGACGGTGGGCATGATGACCACCGGCTACGACTGCCCGGACATTCTCAACCTCGGCCTGTTCCGTCCGATCTTCTCGCCCACCGATTTCATCCAGATCAAGGGCCGCGGCACGCGCCGGCACGACTTCCGCCAGGAGTTGTTCGACGACAGCCTCAAGGCCGACGTGACCCAACCTCAAAAGACCGCCTTCAAGCTGTTCGACTTTTTCGCCAACTGCGAATACTTCGAGGAAAAATTCAACTACGACGAGGTGCTGAAGCTGCCGGCGCGCCCCAGCCAGAACGGTGGCGAAGGCCCACCGCCACCGCCCGGCGGCAGCTACCGGCATGGCGGCAGCGATCTCATCCACACGCTCAAGGTGGAGGAGATCAGCGCCCAGGGCATGAAGATCGACCGCATGTTCTTCGAGCAATTCGAGGATGCCGTGCGCGGTGACAACACCATCGTGCAGGCCGTCGAGGCCGGGCAATGGGATCGCGTGATCGACTACGTCAACCGCGAGGTCTTCGACAAGCCCGCCGAGTACTACACCCTCGACAAGCTGCGCCGCGCCGCCGCGGTGGATCGCCGCCTGGGCCTGCGCGAAATCCTCGAAAAAATCTTCGGCCTGATCCCGCGCTTCAAGTCGCGCGACGAGCTGCTGGAAGAAGAGTTCGCCAAGTTCGTCGCCGATGCCAAGCCGGAGGATGTCGCCGCAATGCCCGCCATCAAGACCTACTTCAAGGCCTATGCCAGCAGCGATCAGGTGCGCGGCATCATCGAGAGCAAACACTTCACCGACCTGGCCACCAACCCCTACTTTTCCAGCCGCGACTTCAAGGCCGTGCCGGCCAAGTACCGCGCGCTCATTCCCGATTACATCAAGGACTACGTGTCGCTCAACCAGTTCGCGCCGTGAGCACCACGCCAGCCTGGACACCGATTAATGCATTACACTTATTCATGTGTTGATTCGAGGAACGCGCCATGTCATCCACCGTGAATTTCACCAGCGCCATCGATCGTGACCTGCTCAAGCGCGCCAAGGTCATCGCCGCCAAAACCGACACCTCGGTCAATGCGCTGTTCAACGCCGAGCTGCGCCATCTGGTCGAAACCTTCGAGTCCGCCGAGCGTAGCGGCAACCAGAATTTCAAAGTGCTGCTCGATTTTTCGCTGGGCCGTCTCGCTGGCGACGCGGCCATGCGTGCGTTGGGCATCACCAGCGAGGAAGATCTCTTTGTGCTGATGGCGCAAGCCCACCTGCCGATGCCGCGCCTGCCGGACGCCATGACCCAGGACATGGTCGGCCAGCTCAAGTCGCTCGGCGTCTGAGCCGCGCCCGCGATGTCCGCGCCCGTCCTGTCCGCGCCGGTCGTTTTACTGCCCGACGCCGGACCGCTCATCACCCTGGCCTACGCCGACGCGCTGGAACTCCTGTTCAAGCCCGGCTGGCCGGTGCTGCTGGTGGACATGGTGCTGCATGAAGTCACGCGCAACCAGACGCCGACCAGCGAGAAACTGGGCCAATGGGCCGCAGCCAGCAAGCTGCCCGTGCGCGCCACGCAAACGTTCCAGCACCACCAGCGCGCACTCGCCACGCAAGCCGCGGCCACGCGCACCGCCAACCTGGGCGAACTCGCCATCCAGGAAACCATGACGGCCATGGCGCTTGAGCAGCCGGCGCAGACCGGCGTGTTTCTGTTCGAGGATCACAAGATCGCCCGCGCCGGTTTTTTCGTGCCCGACAACTGCCGCAAGATCAGCACCCGCGCCTTGCTGCTGTTTCTGCAGCAGCAAGGCTGGCTGGAATCGGCGGTGGAAATCGAGCGGCGCGCCATCCAGGCCGGGCGCAGCTTTTCCGCGCTGCGTTTTCCACCCGCGCCGTAAACAAGCTCCGCAAGCAAAGGTTTGCCCGTGCTCGACACCGCCACCAAACGCCGCATCGACAGCGCCCGCGACATCCTCGTCGGCAAGGTGCCCGACCCCAAATCGCAGGTCGAGCAGATCACCATCGCGCTGATCTACAAGTTCATGGACGACATGGACGCCGAATCCGAGGAACTCGGCGGCAAGCGCAAGTTCTTCACCGGCGACTACGCCCGCTACGGCTGGGCCAGGCTCATGCGCAGCGGCCTGGGCGGGCATGAAACCCTGAACCTCTACGCCGAGGGCATCGCCAAGATGCCGGAGAACGCGGGCATCCCGCCGCTGTTTCGCGACATCTTCAAGAACGCCTACCTGCCGTACCGCGACCCGGAAACGCTGAAGAGCTTTCTCAAGATCATCGACGAGTTTTCCTACGACCACAGCGAGCGCCTGGGCGACGCCTTCGAGTACCTGCTGTCCGTGCTCGGCTCGCAGGGCGACGCCGGCCAGTTCCGCACCCCGCGCCACATCATCGACTTCATGGTCGCGGTGCTCGATCCGAAGAAAACCGACACCGTGCTCGACCCCGCCTGCGGCACCGCCGGGTTTCTCATCTCGTCGTGGAAGCACATCCTCAAGGCCAACTCTTCTCCCCCCTCTCCCGCTGCGAGCGAGGTCCACGCGTCACTCCCCTCTCCCACCGGGAGAGGGGTTGGGGTTGGGGTTGGGGTTGGGGTTGGGGTTGGGGTTGGGGTTGGGGTTGGGGGTGAGGGTGAGGGTGAGGGTGAGGGTTCGGCCATGGCGTCAGGCGACCTTCTTACCCCCGACGAACGCGCCCGCCTTGCGCGCAATTTCAAGGGCTACGACATCTCGCCCGACATGGTGCGCCTCAGCCTGGTGAACCTGTACCTGCACGGCTTCACCGATCCGCACATCGTCGAGTACGACACCCTCACCAGCGACGAGCGCTGGCACGAGCACGCCGACGTCATCCTGGCCAACCCGCCCTTCATGTCACCCAAGGGCGGCATCAAGCCGCACAAGCGTTTTTCCATCCAGGCCAAGCGCAGCGAAGTGCTGTTCGTCGACTACATGGCCGAGCACCTCACGCCGCAGGGTCGCGCGGCCATCATCGTGCCCGAAGGCATCATCTTCCAGAGTCAGACCGCCTACAAAGCGCTGCGCAAGCTGCTGGTGGAAACCTCGCTGGTCGCCGTCGTCTCGCTCCCGGCCGGCTGCTTCAACCCCTATTCCGGGGTGAAAACCAGCATCCTCATTCTCGACAAATCGCTGGCCAAGGCGGCCGACACCATCGCCTTCTTCAAGGTGGACAACGACGGCTACGGCCTCGGCGCCCAGCGCCGCGCCATCGGCAAGAACGACCTACCGCAGGTGAAAGCCGAACTCGCCGCGTACCTGCAAGCCCTGCGTAGCGGCCAGCCCTTGCAACCCTCGGCCATCGCGAGCGAGGTTCTTCGACCCCCTCACACCGGGAGCGCAATTCTTGAACCCTCTCCCCCCGGGAGAGGGCAGGGTGAGGGTACGCACCTTGCCCACGGCCTGATCGTGCCGAAAGCCAAGATCGCCGCGAATGGCGACTACAACTTGAGTGGGGAGCGGTATCGGGAGGGTGGGGCCAAGACGCATATCTTTCCGTTGGTGAAAATCAACGAGGTTTGCATCGTGAATCCCCGGAAAAACCAACTCGCCGAGAAGCCCGAAACGCGCGTATCGTTCGTTCCGATGGCAGACCTCAACGAGCATCGCATTTCGTTTCAGCCTCGCGACGAAAAGCAACTGTCCGAAGTCTCGGCAAGCTATACCTACTTCGAGGACAACGATGTTCTTCTTGCCAAGGTCACGCCTTGTTTTGAAAACGGCAAAGCGGGCATCGCTCGCGGCCTGCTCAACGGAATTGGTTTTGGCTCCAGCGAGTTTTACGTCCTGCGGAACAACGGGCAGGTCTTGCCCGAGTGGGTTTACTTCTGCCTCATGCACCCACTCTTCCGGGATGCTGCCATCGCCCAGATGACTGGCACAGGCGGGTTGCAGCGCGTGCCACGCGACTACGTCGAAAATTTCCAAATCCCCCTGCCGCCGCTGGAGGTGCAGAAGGAGATCGTTGCGGAGATCGAGGGCTACCAGAAAGTCATCAACGGCGCCCGCGCCGTGCTCGACCACTACCGCCCCCACATCCCCATCCACCTCGACTGGCCGATGGTGCCGCTCGGTGACATCTGCTCGCTCGGAGGAGCGATTACGACGGACGTAGACCACTCGTTGCCGTATTTCGGCGCTGACAGCATCGAATCGAATACCGGGAAGCTCCTGAAGACCGAGACGGCAGAAAGCCAGCGGGTAAACGGTCCGGTCTATGGGTTCACCGGAGAGCGCCTGCTCTACAGCAAGATTCGACCCTACCTCAACAAGCTGACCGTCGTTGATCTGCGGGGCTATTGCAGCTCTGACATGTATCCACTGCTTCCAAATAAGACCAAAGTCCTTATCACCTACCTGGCGACGTTCATGCTTTCGGATACGTTCAACGACCGCATTCGCGGCTACTACGAGCGAGCCAGCATTCCCAAGATCAACCGCTCCCAACTATTCGAGACGGAAATCCCCCTCCCACCCCTCGCCACCCAGCAAGCCATCGTCGCCGAGATCGAAGCCGAGCAGGCGCTGGTCGCCGCCAACCGCGAGCTGATCACCCGCTTCGAGCAGAAAATCCAGGCCACCCTCGCCCGCGTCTGGGGCGAAAATGCCACTGAAACATTCGGAGAAAACGCATGATTCGGCAACTGGAAGTCAAAGGCCTGCGCGCCTTGCGTTATGTCTCGGTCGATTTCGACCCATTCCTGGTGATGGTGGGGCCGAATGCCTGCGGTAAAAGCACCCTGTTCGATGCCTTGCTGCTGGTGCGCGACATTCTTGCAAGCGGACTGGATGCGGCGGTGTTTGGCAATGCCCGGATGAATATCGCACCGCGCGCGGTTGATCCTCTGGACTTGACTTGGCTGCGCAAGGGGGGCGGAGTGGAAATCGCAGTGACCCTGGAATTGCCAAGCAAGATTTGCGAAACACTTGGACAGCGTTACCACTATGCCCGTTACGAACTGGGTATCCATACCGATGGCCGCTTGGGCTTTGAACATGAAACGCTGTGGCTGTGCGATGTAATAAAACGACGCGAGACGCACCAGCAAACCCTGTTCCCGTGCCCGGAAACGGCCCCCGAACATATCGTGTTGCCCCAGAATAAGAAGAGTCCGTCGGGCTGGCGCAAAGTGGTTAGCAAGGTAGTTGAAAGCGGAAACGACTATTTCCGCTCCGAAACGTCGGATTGGAATAACTTGTTTCGCCTTGGCCCAACCAAAAGTGCGCTAGCCAACCTGCCGGAAGATGAACAAAAATTTCCTGCTGCGACTTGGGCGAAGCGGGTATTGATGGAAGGCATTCATCGATTGATGCTCAATGCGGAGAAAATGCGTATGCCTTCACCAGCAGGCTCACCTTCTGATTTTCTGCCGGATGGTTCGAACCTGCCTTGGGTGGTCCATGCGCTTGAAAATAAAAGCGGGTCAAAAGCCAAAGCCAACTGGGTCGCTCATCTGGCGACTACGCTGGATGACCTAGAAGGTGTAGAAACTCGTGAAAAGCCTGAAGATCGCTCCCGTTATATCCAGTTGAAATACAAGAGCGGCTTGATTGCCCCCTCGTGGGTGCTTTCCGATGGCACGCTGCGCCTGCTCGCCTTAACCTTACTGGCTTACGCGCCGACGACCCCGAACGTGGTGCTGATCGAAGAACCCGAAAACGGCATCCATCCGAAGGCGATGGAAACCGTGATGCAATCACTGTCCTCGGTTTATGATGCTCAGGTTTTGTGTGCTACGCACTCGCCTGTTGTGCTCAGTCTGTTGGATTCAAAGCAGATTTTATGTTTTGGCAAGACCGAACAAGGCGCCGTGGATATTGTTCGAGGTAACGATCATCCACGCTTGCGCGAGTGGAAATCTGCGTTGAATCTTGGCGAATTGTTCGCAACAGGAGTGCTGGGATGAGGGATTGCCTGTTTCTGGTGGCAGACAAGAATATGGAGGGAATGCTCAAGGGCTTTTTCTCGCGTGATGCTTTTTATCGTGCCGTTGGTTGCCGACATTTTGATTTCGACTTACGTCAGGATTTGCTGGTCGCCCATGGACAGAATGACCCTGGGCTTTACACCAGAGCAAATGAATTCTTGCAGCCTTATGCCAGCACCCACCGGCACGCAGTCGTCATTGTCGATGCCGAATGGGAGGGTTCACCGGGCAGGGACGCAATATCGCAACGCCTAAACAAACACCTAGTCAATGCTGGCTGGTTAGACGATAGCGGGTGTGCGGTAGTCATCACCCCGGAATTGGAAAATTGGGTATGGCAAGATAGTCCTCATGTTTGCTCAGCGCTGGGGTTTGACGGCGCATTTGCCGCACTTCGCATCGCGCTTGAGGCCAAGGGTTTCTGGCAACCAAATACGGCGAAACCTGATCGCCCTAAAGAGGGTGTCGAGTGGGCACTTCGTCAGGCAAGAAAGGGGAGGTCATCCGCGATCTATCAGCAACTGGCAGCGTGTGTAACTGCGCGAAGATGTACTGACCACGCTTTTCAGAGATTGCGAAGCGCCCTCCTTCAATGGTTTCCGCCTGTGAAATGAGCGATAAGCATCTCAAGATTCAGCAAGCCATCGTCGCCGAAATCGAAGCCGAGCAGGCGCTGGTCGCCGCCAACCGCGAACTCATCGCCCGCTTCGAGCAAAAAATCCAGGCCACCCTCGCCCGCGTCTGGGGTGAGGCCGCACCAGCTGATCGGGAGACCGTCACATCATGAGCGACCCCGCCGCACCCACTCACTACCCCGGCCTGCTGGCCGAGATTCGGCAGCGTATCCAGACAGCGCAGACGCGGGCGATGCTGGGCGTCAATGCCGAACTGATACGCCTGTATTGGGAGATCGGCCAGATGCTGGATACGCGGCAGCAAAGCGAGGGCTGGGGCGCGGCGGTGATACCGCGACTGGCGCGCGACATTCGCAACGAACTGCCGGAGGTGAAGGGTTTCTCCGAACGCAACATCAAGCTGATGGTGCAGTTTTATCGCGAGTACCCGACGATTTTTGCGCCTGCTGCAATGGGGCAACCGTCGGTTGCCCCATTGCCTGAGCCGGGCTCGCTCCCCGAAAAAGGGCAACCGATGGTTGCCCAAATTCCATGGACCCACCATGTGCTGCTGATGCAGCGGGTGAAGGATCGCGCTGTCCGAAGCTGGTATGCGGAGGCGACCTTGGCCAACGGCTGGAGCCGCAACATTCTGCAGATGCAGATCGAAACGGCGGCGCATACCCGCCAGGGCAAGGCCACCAGCAATTTCGCCTTGCGTCTGCCGCCACCGCAATCCGACCTGGCGCAGCAGGCGCTGAAAGACCCGTACCTGTTCGATTTCCTGGCGCTGGCCGCGCCCTTCCACGAGCGCGAGCTGGAGACCGGGCTGATCGTCATCTGGAAAAATTTCTGCTGGCGCCGGGGCAGGGCTTTGCCTTTGTGGGCCGGCAGTATCACGTGGATGTGGGCGAGCAGGATTTCTACATCGACTTGCTGTTCTACCACCTGCAGCTGCGCTGCTTCATGGTGATCGAGCTCAAGCGCGGCGCGTTCAAGCCGGAGTACGCGGGCAAGATGAACTTCTATTGCAGCGTGGTGGACGACGTGCTGAAGCACGCCACCGATGCGCCGACCATCGGACTGATCCTGTGCCAGACGCAAAACGCAGTGATCGCCGAATACGCCTTGCGCGGGATGGACAAGCCGATCGGCGTCTCCCCCTTCGAGCTGACCCGCGCACTGCCGACCGAGCTTGCATCGAGCCTGCCGACGATCGAGCAGATCGAGCAGGAGCTGGGCAGCGCGACGGGGTGAGCGCCCTCAGACCTGCCGCTGCTCGTCAGGCCCCCCGAGGGGGCAAGAAACACTTGGGACTGAGTGCCGCGGCTCCAAGCCTGCAAGTGCAGGCTTGGACGGCACGAAGGCCAGCCAGCTCTGGTGGCTGGCGGCCCGGCGTGTTTCTTGCGAGGTTGTCAGCCTGCCGCCCTCGCCGCTCAAACAGCCTGGTGTCGCACCGCCTTGGCCGCATCGGTCAAATTGCGCAGCGCAGGTTCGGTCTCGGCCCAACCGCGGGTTTTCAGGCCGCAGTCGGGGTTGACCCACAGGCGACTGGCGGGGATGACGGCCAGCGCCTTGCGCAGCAGGCGTTCCATTTCGGCCTGGCCGGGCACGCGGGGGGAGTGGATGTCCCACACGCCGGGGCCGATGGCGTTCGGATACTGGAATTCGCCGAAAGCGCGCAGCAGCTCCATGTCGGAGCGGCTGGTCTCGATCGAGATGACGTCGGCATCGAGCGCGGCGATGGCCGGCATGATGTCGTTGAACTCCGAGTAGCACATATGCGTGTGGATCTGCGTGTCGTCGCGCACCCCGCTGGCGGAGAGGCGAAAGGCGCGGCCGGCCCAGTCCAGGTAGGCCTGCCAGTTGCGATGGCGCAGCGGCAGGCCTTCGCGGAAGGCGGGCTCGTCGATCTGGATCATGCCGATGCCGGCGGCCTCCAGGTCCTGCACCTCGTCGCGCACCGCCAGCGCCAGTTGCAGGGCCACTTCGCTGCGCGGCAGGTCGTCGCGCACGCAGGCCCATTGCAGCAGGGTGACGGGGCCGGTGAGCATGCCTTTCATCGGCTTGGTCGTCAGGCTCTGGGCGTAAGCGCTCCAGGCCACGGTCATGGGTTTGGGGCGCAGCACGTCGCCAAAAATCACCGGCGGCTTGACGCAGCGCGAACCGTAGCTCTGCACCCAGCCGAAGCCGGTGAACAGCACGCCGTCGAACTGCTCGCCGAAGTATTCCACCATGTCGTTGCGCTCGGCTTCGCCGTGCACCAGCACGTCCAGACCCAGCTCCTCCTGCTTGCGCACCGCCAGGGCGATGGCTTCGCGCATGCGGCGCTCGTACTCGGCCCGGTCGATCTCGCCGCGCTTGAAGGCGGCGCGGAAGGCACGGATGTCGGCGGTTTGCGGGAAGCTGCCGATGGTTGTTGTGGGCAGCGCCGGCAGCTTGAAGCGTGCCTCTTGCGCCACGGCGCGCTGCGGGTAGGCGTGGGCGCGCTGGTCCGACGGCAGCGCCGCCATGCGGGCGCGCAGTTCGGCGCGCGCCACGCTGGGATGGGCCAGACGCGCGGCGCGGGCGGCGCGGGCGGCTTGCAGCGCGGCGCCGGTGGCGGTGCTTTGGCCCTCGCCCTCACGCATGGCTTGCGCCAGCAGGCTGATTTCACCCAGCTTCTGGCGGGCGAAGGCCATGCCGCTTTTGAAGGGTTCTGGAATGGTGCGCCCCCGCACGCCGGCCTTGCCAGCGTCGCCCCCCGAGGGGGTCAAGGAAGCTTGGGACGGCCCGGCGCTTCCTTGCTTGTTGCGCCCCCGCACGCCGGCCTTGCCAGCGTCGCCCCCCGAGGGGGTCAAGGAAGCTTGGGACGGCCCGGCGCTTCCTTGCTGGTCTTCCATCTCCAAGTCCACCGGCACGTGCAGCAGCGAGCATGATGGCGAGATCCAAATCTCGCCATCATGCTTGAGGCTGCGCAACAGCGCCAGCGCGTCGTCCAGGTCGGCGCGCCAGATGTTGCGGCCGTCGATCACCCCGGCCGACAGCACCTTGCCCGCGCCCAGGCGCTCGGCCACCCAGGCGGCTTCGGCGCGGCCGCGCACCAGGTCCACATGCAGGCCATCCACCGGCAGGCTGCAGGCCAGCTCGAGGTTGTCTTCCAGCGGGCCGAAGTACACGGCAAGCAGCAGCTTGGGCGCGGCTCCTTCCAAGGCTGCAGCGAGTTGGGCATAACCGACGCGGAAAGCGGCCTTCCAGGCGTGCGGCAGGTCGAGCGCGAGGATGGGCTCGTCGAGCTGCACCCAGGCGGCGCCAGCGCCATGCACGTCACGCAGGATGTGGGCGTAGGCGTCGATCAGGCCCGGCAGCAGGGTCAGCGGGTCGAAGCGGGGGTCGCGGCTCTTGCCCAGTTTCAGCCAGGTCAGCGGCCCGGGCAGCACCACCTTGGCGGCGTGGCCATGCTCACGGGCCAGCGCCAGTTCATGCGCCAGATCAGCGGCATCGGCGGTGAAGCGGGTGTCGGCGCCGATTTCCGGCACGAGGTAGTGGTAATTGGTGTCGAACCACTTGGTCAGTTCCAGCGCCGGCTGGCTGGCGGTGCCGCGACCCAGGGCGAAATGCCGCGCCCAGGACGAATGCGCCGCGCCGAAGCCGAAGCGCGCCGGTGCCGCACCCAGGCGCAGGGTCATGGCGGCGATGTGGTCGTAAGGGGCGAAGTCGCCCGCGGTCACCATGTCCAGCCCGGCGTCGCGTTGGTCGGCCCATTGCTGCAGGCGCAAGGCTTGCCAGGTGGCGGCGAGTTCGGCCTCGCTGCTTTTTGTGACCTCAAGGAAACGCTGGGCAGCTCCCGAGTTTCCTTGACCTCCTCGGCGGGAGTCCGCTTGCGGACTGTCGGGGGCACTCCAGAACGCTTCGAGGGCGAATTTCCATTCCCGCTGGGGGCCGATGCGGGGATAGCCAAGGGTATGCGTGCGAATCATGATTTTCCTGGATTGATGCGAAAAATTGCATCATCACCCGACCCAAACTATGATTCAAGCGAATTGTTTTCATGCAAATCATGCATTTTGATCATGAGTCCACTCGATCTGCGGCATCTCTCCACCCTGCAAGCCCTGGCTGAAACCGGCAGTCTCACCCGCGCTGCGCTGCGCGTGCACCTGACGCAATCGGCCCTGTCGCGGCAGATCGCGGTGCTGGAGGACCATTACGGCCAGCGCCTGTTCGAGCGCACCCAGCCCGCGGTGCGCTTCACCCCAGCCGGGCAGCGCCTGCTGGACCTTGCCGCCGAAGTGCTGCCGCGCGTGCGCGACGCCGAGCGGGCGCTGGCGCAACTGCGCGAGGGGCAGAGCGGCAGCCTGCGCATCGCGGTGGAATGCCACAGCTGTTTCGACTGGCTGATGCCGGCGATGGACGCGCTGCGCCCGCGCTGGCCGGAAGTGGAAATGGACCTGCTCTCCGGCTTTCTCGCCGACCCGCTGCAGCCGGTGCTGGACGGCCGTGCCGACCTGGCCGTGCTGCACGAAGCCCCTCCACCTTCGGCCGCGTTTGCCGTGCTGCCGCTGTTCAGCTTCGACTTCGTCGCGCTGCTGGCGCGCGACCATCCACTCGCCGCGCAGTCCGCGCTGCAAGCCGCCGACTTCGCCGCCGAGACCCTCATCACCTACCCGGTGCCCGACGACAAGCTCGACGTGATGCGCCAGTTGCTCATCCCCGCCGGCGTGCGCCCCGCCGCGCGCCGCAGCGCCGAACTCACCGCCGCCATCGTGCAGCTCGTGGCCAGCAAACGCGGCATCGCGGTGCTGCCGCGCTGGGCCGCCCTGCCCTATCTGGAACGCGGCTATGTGGTCGGCCGCCCGCTGGGTGCACCACCCTTGCGCGGCGAACTGTTCGCCGCCATGCCGGCCGAATTGGCCCATCGCGCCTATCTGCGCGAATTCGTCGAACTGGTGCGCGGCAGCGAGCAGGCGCGCGAGGCGCAGGGTTGACATTCGGTGTGGGCCGGGCATCGGGTTGCAGCGGCCGCAGGGCCGCATCAAACCCAAACGCATAGCGACCAGAGCCCTCTTCGAGCTGTTGTTCCCGCAGGATGGCAGCAACGCGCCCGGCTGAGCCTCGTGCGGCACATTGAGCGCCCGCCCCGAGTTCTCTGCCTCCTTCGGCCCTGACAGCGGCGCCCATAGCCGCAGCGCCGTGGGCATGGCCGAGTTGCCATTTGGCATTTCGGTCTAAATTGAAGATGCGGTCGAACTCGCCGCTTGAATCACACGACCACAAGGAGCACCACCATGGCCGCTTACATCTACGCCGACATCGACATCACCGATC
>NZ_JBTRXV010000064.1:0-24719 GCF_054608695.1 Thiomonas sp. | reverse complement strand
ACCCTCCCCCGGAAGGGGGAGGGCCGGGGGGAGGGGGGAGGGGAGGGTTCCTACTTTCTCTTATCCCATCCGAGGCGTCGGGCTCTGGCGGCCCGTTCCGAAGCGGCGCGTGCTCTGGCGGCTTCCTGGGCGTACCGTTTCCGGCGCGCCCGCCTCCGGGCCGCTGCCGATAGGACTTCGCGGTTCAGTTCCCGTTCCAACGCCTTTTCATCGGTGCGGGGTGTAAGCCCGCCAGGCTTGCGCTCGGCTTCCAACGCCAACCGTTCGGCGGCTTTCGCGGCGTTCCACTTCTCGTTCGCCGCTTGGGCCCAGGCTTCGTACAGGGCTTCGTCGCTCCTGGTAGCGGCATACGCGCCCCAGGCGCGGTCGGCGACCTCGGCCGCTTCCCGCGCCCGCACGTCGGCTTCTGCGACCGCGGCGGGCCGGCAGGCTTCCTTTACCTTGGCTAGGGCGCGGGCCGTTACCTGGGTCCAGGCTTCTTCCATGCGCGCTCCTCCTACCCTTGTGTGTCTTTCCAGGCACGCAACTCCTGGAGGACGTTCTGCCAGTGTAGCGCCAGTACGGTGTTGTATGTGTAGTTGTCGTTTCGCTCCTCGCTCGGGAGGGTATATTTCTCGTACCACCTGTCCAGGGCCGCCGCTACGTTGTGGGCTTTGACAGCTTGTACGTGTGACAGGTTTGGAGTTTCGGGGGAGGTGGGGAGTTCTTCCCAGTCGGTCGCGACTAAATCCTCGTGGATAAGGGTCTGGTTTGTGGGCCAGTTGAACTCGGGATAGAAGCCTCCTTGTCTTATGGCGAGGGACGGAACAAACTGGTCGCCGGTCCCAGGCGCGGGCGCGGCCGATTGCACAACCCACACGCGGCGGGCGTCCCCGGATCCCAAGCGAGGCGGGTCATGGGAGCGCCCGAAAGGATCTTTTGCAACGCTTGTGAGAAGTCCATTTTCTTCCTCCTTATAGGTTCGGAACGGTCGCTGGGTTTTGCCCCCCTTTCAGAACAAGTATACCCACACCCCTTGCGCGATGCAACGATGCTGTGTTATGTTCTTTCCAGGGAGGCGAACGGTATGGCAGAACCGGTAAGCGGGTATCCGGGGTCCGTGGTAAGCGGGTATCCCGAGGACTTGGGGGACGGCGCGCCCTTGACGGACGAGCAGAAGGCAGATACGGCCTTCGCCCTTGCCCAGAACGCGATCTATGGAACTCAGCCGAAAGCCCCGGAGCAGAACTCCGAGTCGCCTGCCCAAGATGACGGCCCCCACCTTGACACCCTGGAAGCCAAATTGTGGGAGCTTTACATTGTGTTGGCCAAGGCGCAACGGGTCGGGTGGAACATCCGGGGGTACGTATCCGGTGCTCAGTACACGCTGGATCCGGTAGACTCATCGGCGTTGGACAACAAGTCCCTGTTGCAAGTCTTGGATTTTTTGCTAGCTGGGGGATTCGAGAACTTGACAATGTTGCAAGACTTGGAACGGGTCCTCTGCGTCCGGCGAGTGGTGTTCGTCCTGAAGTAGCTCCCCAACTAAGGGCGCCCCTCTGGGGAGAGGTGCGGCGCGGAAGGAGTGGTCCTAATGGCGCCCACAGAACTGTTCCACGCGAACACGAAGCTGGTCCCGTTCATCGTACGGCGTTACAGGAGCGCGTGTGAGAGTCGCCAAGACTGGGAAGACATGATGCAGTGGGGGTTCTTGGGTCTGTGGAAGGCCGCTTCGGGGGGATTCGACGAGCGCAAGGGCGCGTTCACGACGTACGCCTGCCGAGCTATTTCCAACGAATGCAAGATGTTCATTCGTAGGAATGAGGTTGTGCAGCGTCTGGAGGTTGTGTCGTTGGATGCGGTGCCTTCTGAAGGGAACGCTTCCGCTCCCAAAGTGCCCTATGTGGACCGCTTGGCCGCCCCCCATCGGGACCCGGACTTCGTGATGGACTTCGAAGCGGCGTTTCGGGGGTTGCCGGCCAACCAGCGCAGGCTTCTGACGGCCAACTACATGGGCTATCGGAACACTGAACTACGGCACGTGGCGGGCTCTACTTCCCGGTGCGTAAACAAGGTCCATGTGTCGCGTGTGAAGCAAGCTGCGCAGCGGGCCATGCGGGCGGCCATGCAATGAAAGCCCTTAGCATGGGCATACCGGACGAACCCGACGCGACCTTCTCCCCTTATCAGGAGGAGGGTGCTCGGTTCCTGGCCCGGCGCAAGAAAGCCATTTGCGCGGACGCGCTGGGGCTTGGCAAGACGGCTACCCTGATCCGGGTCGCGAATCTGCTGCGGCCCGCGTCCGTGCTGGTGGTGTGCCCCAAGTCCCTGGTGGCGCAGTGGGAACGCGAGGTGCGGCGGTTCTCCACGGACCCCTTGGCGTACAGGGTAGTGAACTTCGAGCGGGTTCTGAACGAGGAACCAGCGGTTATGCTGGTGGTGGACGAGTCCACCTTCGTGAAGAATCCCAAGGCGCTGCGTACGCAGAATGTGGTGGCGAAGGCTATCGAAGCGGAGTTCTGCTACTTCTTGACCGCGACCCCGGTGCGGAATAACCAGTCGGATTTGTTTGTGCCCCTCTATGTTATCTACCCGGAGACGCTGCGTACGGCTCATACGGGGGACGAGGCCACGGACTTGGTGCGGAGTTACTATAGATTTTTAGATCGTTTTTTCGTCGTGTACCGGAACCCCATGTTCAACGGCGCCATGCAGATCAAGGGTGTGAAGGGCGCGGCGGAAGCGGTCTTCGCGGCCATGGTCAACGGATGCCTACTCAGCCGCACGCAGGAGTTGTTAGGGTTGCCTCCTCTGGAGAAGAAGCTGGTGGCGGTGGACTGGGGGGCGGGCCAGGAACGGACCTACCAGGACGCCTTGGAGGGGGTGTTGCGCAAGACGGAGGAAGACGAATCCATCCCAAACGTCTTGGCACAAATGACGCGGCTCCGGCAGTGCGCGCTGGATCCCGGCCTATGCGGGGCCGAGGGGGAAAGTGGGAAGACTCGGTGGTTGGTGGAGCACCTGTCCCAAGATACCCGGCCGGCGCTCATCTTCAGCAACTTCGCCGAGTATTGCAAGCGGTTGGGAATGGGCGGGTCCGTAGCGGTGTTGACGGGCGACATGGCGGCGAAGGAGCGGGACTTCGAGGTGCGCCAGTTTATGGAAGGGCGGACGGACATCTTCGTGATTTCGGCGCAGGCAGGTGGGTATGGGCTGAACCTGCAGCGGGCCCAGCAGGTGATATGGACGGACCTACCTTGGACCCCCGACGTGTGGGAGCAGGGGACGGGCCGGGCATACCGCAGGGGGCAGGAACACCCGGTTACGGAGTGGGTGCTGGGCCATCCGAACAGCATCGACGGCAAGCTGCTGCGGGTCCTGAGGCGCAAGGGCAAGGTTGCGACGGCCACCCTGGCGATGAAGGCGGTGTTGAAGGAACTGAGGGGGTAGGGCGAATGTTCGTCCTGGGCTTTTGGATCGGGGGCGCGTTTGGGTTCGGGCTGGCTTGGCTTATCGCGGCCGGGCGGTGGGGAGAGGAATAACGTGCAGAGATGGTCGGGATGGGAAGACGTGGTATTTTGGGTATTCTTCTGGGTGGAAACGGTGTGGTGGGTGTGTCTCATGGCAGGGCTGTGCTATGACAAGGTGTGGTGGGGGTGGGTGGTGCCCAGGATGAAGAACCTCTCCCCCCCAAGACTGGGAAGCCCTATACGAAGCGAAGGTCGTGTCCCCGCCGCTGCTCGTGGCCTTGGAGGCTTACTTGAAGGAGCTTAGGAAGAGGGGATAGCGATGATGCGGGTACTATCGACCCTCACGGACCAGGAGTGGGCCGCGCTCCTCGAAGCGGAGATCCTGGATCGGGCGCTGCTGCGGAACCCGCGCGCGTTTACCAAGGAGGAGACCTTGGACATCGTGCGGGGTTTGCTGGCCTTGCAGATCAAGATCGCGGACGCGCATCGTGAAGCCTTGGGGAATGAGTTGGAAGAAGACTGGGAGTTCTCTTACCTGACCGGCAATATCGTGCTTGATTCCTGAAGGGAGGTGAAGCGGTGGATGCCGACGCCCAGGAGGCTACTGCCCCCAAGGAATATGTGGTGCTGACGGCCAAGGTGCCAGTCCACATTTGGGCCCGATGGAAGGAGGTGATGCGGCGCGAGGGCAGGCGCCACAACGAGGTCCTGTTGACGCTCATCGAGGACTACCTGAAGCGGAACTACTAGGGGGATTTTACAGTGGCAGATGAGTTGGCAGTTCGTAGCGGCGACGACGAAGACTCCTTGTCTTGGCTCATGCCGGAAGCGACCGAGCAGGGCCGTGCGGCGTACGTGTTCACGGTTCCTTCGCCGGACGTGAACGACCGGGAGGCCGTCCTGGATTACGCGGGCCAGGTGTCCCTGTACACGAGCGGCGCGGACTACCGAGTCGGTGACTGCATCAACCAGCGGATCAACCTCCGGCACGTCTTCGCCCACAAGGTGTACCTGAAGTCCGAGGAATCCGACGAGTTCGGCCGTGAGGTTCGTACGCCGGCGGATCGCATCGTGCTCATCGACGAAGAGGGGGCGACGTATGAATGCGTCTCCCGCGGCATCTTCGCCAGCCTCGTCATGCTGTTCCAGTTGCCGGGCATCGGGCACCCGACCACCTGGAAGGAACCGCTTCCCGTCACCATTCGCCAGATCGCCGGCAAGGTGAACCGCATCTTCAAGATCGAGGTTTGGCGCGACAAGCCCGCCAAAGCCGCCAAGAAGTAGGCTGTGAGCGGGACGGGCCGGGGAACATTCCCCGGCCCTTTCCTTTGCCCCTAATCGTTGTCCTCTTCAATGGCGTCCATCAGCAAAGCCTCTTCGTCGTCGTATGCGGAGTCCTTCGCGGGTTTGTAGGGGGCGGACTCCCGCATGCGCGTCTCCCCAAGCATCCCCACCTCGCCGGTGTCGGTATCCGCTTGCCAGGGCGCCATCCAGTGCAGGCCGTGCGCCGGGGGGATCGTGCCCGACAACACATACCCCATCCGTTTGCTGTACCCGTTCAGGGGCAGGTGGTCGAGGGTTTTGGTCAGTGGAATGAACTCGTTGCGGCGCGCGGCATACTTTTTCGATGCCAGCGCCATCCCGATTCCGACGAAGCGTCGGTTGGTGTTCTTCAGGAGTGGGATCGCTCCGGGGTTCGTCAGGGACTCTTCCCAAGCGGCGATGAGTTTCGCGTAGTCGAAGTGCTCGCCTTCGTCATGGGAGAAGCCTCGGGACTTGTACTCCTTGGGCCTCGTGTTGCCGTCGGCGTCGTAGGATTGGTACAGGCCGGCCCCGCAGATATCCACAGACACGTCGTCTTCCTCATAGGACCACTGACCCAGCCCGGGGCCGGTGTCCAGGGCCAGCGGCACGCACGACCATACGGAATCAGTCATTACCAGGGCGACCTGCCCGCCGGCAAGCGCTATGGCATCGTTCAGCATGCCGCGACAGTGGGCCGTGATATACCCGGCCCAGGCGTAACACTGATACGGGGGCAACCGGTAGTCGGCCGTGCCCGGAGTCCCGAACCCCTTGCGCTGTGCCAGGATGCCGTATAGGGAGTTCAGGGCGAGCTTCAAGGGGATGTTCGCCGGATCGTTCGCGGCTTTGAGTTCCAATCGAAGCGCGGCATCGCGGCGGATAGGGTCCCGGAAGGGGTAGGTCCGCTCACCGTCCGTGTGGTAGTAGGCGGAGACGTGTACCGCGTTGGGGAAGCGGCGCATAGCCGCTTTGACCTCGACTCCCCAATACCACCCTTTGCCGCGGGGCGGGTACTTGATCGAGCCGTCCTTTTCGCGGTACGGCAGAGGGCCCCACATGAACGGCCCCTGTCGCTCGGTCACGGCCCAGTCCACCTGCACGAGGTCGAAGTCGTCGGGGTCCTTCCAAGGGCCCCTACACAGCCGCCACGAGAGATTCGCCAGTGAGGGGACGTTGCATAGGGCGTACGGGTACGCCGAGTTGATGTCGTAGTGCCAGGTGCGGCTCAGGTGCCCCCAGGCGGCATCCTCGATGCGGCCCCCGAAGTAGGCCTGGGCAACCGGGTCGATCATGTCCGCCGGCAACGGCGCTATGTGGGGACGGAGGTTATTCTGCTTCATCCAGGCCTTGGCAATCGCGCCGGGCCCGTACCACCGGTCACACTTCATGCCCGCTCGAACCACAGCCTGACGGAACTTGTCCATCGTGTGGGACAGGAGCACGCATTCCGCCAGGTTGTATTCCGCCAAGTCTTCCATGGACCAGCGGTCGAAGTTTTCGCGTTCAGCCTTCCCACGCGCTATGATGGGGGGCACCTCGTCGGGCACCCAATCCTTGACCACCTTCTCAAACTTGGACTGGAAAAAGGAGAACACGTCGTAGCTGGTGAAACTTCTCCCTGTCGCGTTGTGGATAACGGAAAATATCTTGCGGGGGATATAGAGGATTTTATATCCTTTCCACAGCATTTCTTTAGTGTCGTGCAGGGCTTCCAAGGTGCCAAAGTCGCCCAGCAGGTCTACTTCGGACAGAATCATCGACACGTCATAGCCGAAGCTGAACCAGATATTCACGCAGTGGGGGTGCGAATGGCTCAGGAGGAAGTCCAGGCATTCTTTGGTGCGCAGGCCGGCCCGGTTGGCGATGGATTCCCCGAGGTTATTGGCCAGGAGGGTGTACCTGGCGTTTTCGCCCTCGCCATCCCAGGCGACGAACGACTGGTGGAGGGTGGACTTGTGGGGGCGTTTGGGGGCTTTGGCACCTGCACGAGGCTTGCCCGCCTTGCACTTGGGGCAGTAGGCTTGGTACTCCGCCCGTAACACGAAGACGGCGCCGCAGTTGACACAAATGCTCGTGTCCCCCAGGGGACTCGCGTCCCAGTCAGACACCATCGAGTCTATAAGATTCATCGAGCGCCTCCTAATAACCGAACCAGTCTACGGCGTATTTGCCAAGTCCTAGCGTAAACCACCACTTCAACATGGCGCGTCGGTTCTCGGGGGTTGGGTCGGCCATCCACTCCAGCATGGCGGGCACTAAGAACTTGTTCAGCACCGATTCATACGAGGTGGCACCTCGTCGATCCTGGGAAGACCACAGGGGGCGGGCGTATTTCTCCCACGGCACGGGCTCTCCTTGTGCATTCTTCTTCGTACGCTTCATCCGTTTAGCGGCGGCCATGACCCGCTGCTTGAAGTCTTCGATGGCGTTGTCCACGGCGCGAGCAGAGGCATTCACTTGCCGGCCCGAAAGCATCGCCTCGTCCCGCAGGTATTCCTCGACGGCGGGGGACTTCCCCATGGCCCCTGGGGCTAGGGTAGGGTTGCCGTTCAGGATGGCTTCGTCCACCCATACTTTGCCGTAACGGGAAAAAAGGATTTGTAAGTTTCTTTTTGCTTCCTCGGGGTTGTGACGTGTATATCGGGTAGCTTTGATGGTATCCAGGTGTTCTTGGTATAGCCGAAGGGTACGCCGGGGGTCGGACGCATTGGAAAAATACCCGGTACCAGTCTGCCAGTTCGCGACTTGGCGGGGGGTGGTGCCAAACAGCTTGGCAACGTCACGGGGGCCGAGTGCCCGCACGAGGCCGCGAATGCGTTGTGCTTGGAGGGGGGTTATCGGTGTCCGCTTCGCCGCCAAGGCTTCCCTCCTGCCAGAGGGGGTCGGGACGAAGGATAGTGGCAGCTACCCATCGTCCCTCCTCGGACCCCCGTCTACTATACGCCCGTGCCCCAGGCAATGTCTACCTTCGTGTGCATTGCGCCATCGTAGCAATATGGAAACACTTTGTTACATTGGAAACATGTGGATTCTTATGTCCCTGCTGGATATGATGGATGAAAGAGGGGGCATTCCGTTGGCAGATGAAGCTTCCCAGGTGGCGGTGGCGGTTCAATCCATGGCGACCCGGCTTGACAAGCTGCTGGTTGCCTTTGAGCGTGTCAACGGCACGAACGCGTTCCAGGAGCAGTCGTTCCAGCTACGGCCGACCGCGCCTACGGTGCTGCAAATGCCGGAGGGGGCGGGAGGTTTCCTGCTCTACCCAACGCTGGGGCAGGACCTTACCGCCGTGACGATCGAAGTGGGGGGCATCGCACACTCCTATCCCACAGGGTCAACGGCGATCATCTTCGTGCCCGTTCCTCCGCCATTGCGCACGGCAACTTTGCAATCTACGGTGAATATGCCTGTGACGATTCAGACGGTTTCTGCTGCGTATGCGGCGGTGCTGTCACCATACGTCAGGAATAATCCCACCGAGCTAGTCAATGTGGTGAACCCCGCCGATGCTCCTGCGCAAGTTTCTTTTACCAATAGCAACTTCCAGGTACGCATTACCGATTCGGGCGGCAGCGGATTGAATGCCCTTGGATCGGCTGTGGGATATTCGGCGGACTCTGTAGGTCGTTCCCTAATGACTACCTCGCCTATCCTCGTCGCGTCAGCGGCCGCCGGTTCCAACGTGGCCGCCATCGCGGCCACTTCATGGGGCAATGTGTTGACGGTTGATTTTGCCGCCGGCAGTGGTACTCGCGCCGTCCTACGTGCGGGGGCTACGTTGGGGGCGGCCATCGCGGCCCAGACTGGCGCGTGGCGTATTACGCAAGCGGGCACTACGGTACGCGAGTTCTTGGTACTCGCTGGGACTACGGTAGAAGCGACGATTGACTTGGGGATGATTGCTACGTCTTCTGCGGTAACGATGAATCTAGATTGGTACAACACGGCGTCTACGGCCCTGGCCATTGGGGCGGTTCAGGCTTGGTGGGCGTACCTGTAAGGGGGTAGACGAGTGGGCAAGTACACCAATCCGCTTTACCTGTCTGGCACCCGAGCCAACCGGCCGGCGCCGGGCGTCCAGGGGCGGACGTACTACCAGACAGACACGGGCGACGTTCTGACCGACGAAGGATATCGGTGGAACGCGAACCCGTCGAAGAATGGGTTGTTCTCCATCCAGGCCACCGGCCCGCTGGGGCTGCCGGTGGATGTACAGAGAGATTTCGGCGCTGTCGGGGATGGAGTGACGGACGATACGGAGGCACTAATCTCCGCGTTTTCTAATGGAGGGGTAATATACCTCCCCCCAGGAACCTATTTGGTCGCTTCGCCTTTGATCGTGCCTAATAACACCATGATATATGGTGCGGGGCGTGGGTTGTCTACCATCCAAGCCGCAGACTCTTTCGTCGGATCTTCGGTAGTGATGAGTGTAGGGGACGTATCTAATCTAACTATCAGAGATATGTCTATTGACGCTAACAACCAATCTACCGAAGGAATCAAGTGCCCCTATATTTCTGCGGGCACAACGGACGTTACAATCCGTTCTTGTAGTGTGTATAACACAGGGGGGTCTAATAACAACGGTATAGATGTGGTTGAGGTGAGTGCCCGCGTAAATATTCTAGAATGTTATTTGGCGGGGTGCAGTGGGCCGGGGGTACAAATAAGCGAACCAACAGATTGCCAGGTGTCGGGATGTACGTTTTCTGGCAACATGCTTTCGGCATCGGGCGGCTTAGGCGTATATGGAGATATTTCCATTTCGTATACGTGGCTGCGTATGGCGGTAACGGATTGCATCTTCTATAATAGTGGTATTCATAATAGCGGAGCTTCTTTCATCCTGGCGGCCTTATCCGGGGGGCCGGGGTTGGCACAATCCCTAGTGATTACGGGTTGTATGGGGGACACTTGCGGAGGTCACGGGATATTGGTGATGGCGGATGCGGCCGCAGGCGATGTTATCTTCGATACCACCATAAGCGGGTGCGTAGTACACAATGCCGGGGCGGCGAATGCAGCGGGAGACGGGGTTTATCTTTGGTCAGACGCAGGAACTATTACCAATGCAGAAGTCGTGGGTTGCAGTTCTTATCACTCGGCCGGCTATGGTTACGAGGTACAAGGAGTCGGTATCGCCTTGGCCGATTGCGTGGCATATGGCTCAGCAGACCCAGGATTTTGGATAAGTTGCAGCGGATTCTCTATTAGCGGATGTTCCTCAACCAATAGCTCGGGTGCATTAGGGTATGACTTGCACAACTGTGTGGATGGGGTGGTGTCAGGCTGCGCCGCTGTGGGTAACGACTGGGGGGGGATTCGTCTTGCAAACTGCCAGCGGGTCGGTGTAATCGGGTGCACTGCCAACGGAAATGGGGTAGGGTCAACTGCCGGAGCTTCTACACAAGAGAACTCGGGGATTGTGCTAGAAGCTACGTGCGCCCATTGCACTATATCGGGGAATACTACGATGAATCAATCTCGGGTAAGTGGTAGTACCAACATTACGGCGGGCATTCGGCTTTACGGGGCGACGTATTGCCTCGTAGAAGGCAATCTGTGTTCGGACGACCAATCCACACTTACGCAGCAATATGGCATTTATGAAGACAACGGGGGCAACTTCAATACGATTCGTAATAATGACGTAAGGGGTAATCTTAGCGGGCCGCTTGCCGGGGTAGGCGCAGATACCATAGTGGAGCAGAACGTAGGATATAACCCGGTAGGGGCCTTGTCAATCGCAGTTCCTGCTTCGGGCACGGCCGTTGCTGCATGTGGATATGCCCGTACCTTTTATGTTACGGCCGCTTCGGGGGGTTGTACCATGCAACTCGAAGGGGGTCCTTCGATTCTTATCCCCGCTAGTGGTTTGGGGGCGGTAAGAGTCCCTGCAGGAGCGGCCGTAACACCTACCTACACGACCGCACCGTCGTGGGTGGTCGAAGGGGAATAGCCGCCGTAGCATGACACGCATTTGTATTGGGGGCTCACGCCTTGGAGGATGATAACGATGGCCGAGGTACGGACGGAGGAGCAGAAGCTGGCCTCGGAGACGGCAGCGGAACGGACGGAGGCTTTGCCAGTCTCCTCAGACGCACTAAGCTCGCCGGAGGCCTTGCTGAAGTCGGAGACGGCGAAGGTGGAACTCCAGAGGCTGGAGCTTCGGCAGGTGGGGGACCTTCTGGAGGCGTTGGACCGGAGCTACGACCAGAAGCTGAAGGAACTGGACAAAAGGATCCAGTCCCAGGACAACCTGATCAAGCAACTCCTCCAGTTGCACAAGATGCTGATGGAGGACGTGGAGGCGCAGTTCGAGATTCTGAAGGTCTTCCAGTCGGAACTGGTGGTCCTGGAGGAAGTTCGCGGCGAGGGCACGCTGCCGGCGGCGAAGCAGTAGCGGACCCGGACGATGAGTTCCTGCACGTGCTGCACGAGACAAGCGCCCGCCTCCCGAAGGACCCGGCGCCCGAGCCCGAAGCGGCCCTGGTGTTTGGCCGATTGCAGGAGCAGCGGGCCGCCGCCGCCCCCAAGCCGGCGGCCAAGGTCCCAGGCAAGAAGGCGGCCGCCGGCAAGGGCCCTGCCCCGCAGGCACCGGACCCGACGGGCGCCCTGTCGCGTGAAGAACAGGAAGTCTTCTGTTTCGCGTTGATGGAGCTATCGGACATGGCGTACCAGGGGCTATGGCACCTGGGGTTGGACACGGACGCGGACATTCCCGATCGGGAGGGGTATCCAGGCCTGCCGATCTGGCACATGGATGAATCGGAAGCCCAGAAGGTCTGCGGTTCGTTCATGGTGCTGGGTAAGCACCGGCCCGAGGTGTTCAAGGCGATGCGGGCGATCAACGCGGCGCATAGTCACTTGCAGGCCGGTCTGATCGTCGGGTCCCGCTTCTTCGAGACCGGTATTCGCCTGTTCGAGACCGGCATCAACTTCCGCCTCAGCAAGACCGCCTGGACCCAATCGGTGAAACGAATGGAGGATGCGGCGTGGCAGACGGGGCAGACGGGTCCGGCGAAGTCCAAGTTCGCGATCTAGGGGAGCTTCGGTCGGCGCTGATGCTGTCCGTGTTGAACGCGGCCACGGGCGGCCTGGTGTCGGTCATGGAACTGCCCGAGATGGACGGTCTCAAGGGCATTGCCAACGCGGCCTGCAAGACGCTGATGGCCACCATGGCCATGCAGGGCATGTTCAGCACCCCAGAGGCGAAGGCACTCTACAGGGACCCCAAGACGCCTGCCACGACCCGGTTCTTCCGACTCGGGACCATGTTCGTGCAGCAGTTGCTGGCGGTCCCGGAGTTTCACAGTACCTTCGGCCCGGTGATTGATGAGCAGCTATTGCAACTCAAAAAGGAGCTTGACTTTTTCTTCAATGAATCCTAGTGGGGGCCAGACACCAATCTACTTGGACCAGCATGCCCTGTTTGTCGGCGCGACAGGCGGCGGCAAAAGCACGCGCATGGTCAAGGAACTGGCTTGGCGGTTGGGGAAGGTGCGGACGGTGTCCCCGGCCCTCTACAAGGTGATTCTGATTGACACGAAGCCCGTGTCCTTCGGTCAACAGGACGACGAAGGGCACTATGGCTTCACGGGTGGGACGATCTTCCGGGACCACCGGACCTTTGACTTCTCGACCTCCCAGTCGCAGCTTCTGATCTACCGCCCGCTACCGGCCCTGATCAACCCGACTGAGTTCGACGCCTTTTTTACGAAGCTCTTGACGTACCGGACGAAGGATAAGGACGGGAACCTTACCCCAATGGCCATGACTGTAATCGTCGATGAGTTGATCGACATTATCAGCAGTGGGGAGAAGCGCGTCCAGTTCATTCAAGCCTTCACGAAGTTCCTGGTGCAGGGGCGTTCGGCGCTGCAGACGCTGTGGATTCTGACCCAGTATCCGGTCTACATCGAAGCCAGCATCAAAAGGAATGTGCGAGCGAACTTCGTCTTCGACTTGCCGGACGAAAGCGACCGCAAGAAGATGGCGGGGGTTCTAGGGTACAAACTGGTGGAAAAGAAGCTCCCGTTCCGGTGGGGGTTCTGGTATCAGAACGCGGACATTGATTCAACCCGGTCAACCCCGTTGCTGTTCAGCGGGGAACCGACCCGGACGCGGGAGGGGGGACGGCGTGCCTTACAAGCTGTGTAGGGGGCGTTTGTGGGCGGTGAACCCCCCGCAGAAGCGGCCGGTCGAGGGGCTACAGCGGCAGGGCATGACGCGGGTCCAGGCGATTTGGTGGGTGCTCCGATCCACGATCATCCTTGGGGGAGGGGAGGCCAGATACCAACACTATCGCGAGGAACTGGCGGAACTTCTGAAGGGGGGTGGTGAAACTTGAAGGAAGCGGGGAAGTTCCTTCTCTGGTCCTTGGCACTCGTGATGGTGGTGTTGTATCTGATGCCCATCGTCCGGGAGGTGAACGTCAACATCCTGAACTTCCTGCATCTCGACAGGGCCGCTAAGTATGTCAACAGCGCGTAAAGGAGGCTTCAAGGAATGGGCGGTGTTTCGGCTTCCCAAGCGGAGCAGCAGAAGCTGGCCGCTATCGAGATGCAGAACTCGGCGGTTTTGCTGAAGACCCAGTGGCAGTGGGCGCAAATGGCGAACGACCTGGCCTCCACGGCTTCGCCGGCGTACGCTACCAGCACCGCGTATCGGTTCACGCTCGCGAATAGCTCGGCGTTCGTCAAGATGATCCGCGTCTGGATCCGCGGCCTCCAGATCGATAACGCTTCGGCCGGGACGGCGGGGACCCCGAACCGCAATGGGTTCTTCAACCTGCTCGGACAGTTCACGGTGCGGCTGGGCAACCATATCTACTCGGTCCCGTCGGGCGCCATCCCGCTGCTGTGGCAGACGTTCAGCCGTAACGGCCGGCTGGCGGACTACCGGGGCCGGCAATCGTTCGGGTACTCCAGCACCCTCTCCAACTTCCCGACGACGGTCGCGGTTTCGAGCAACGCGACGTACACCGGGTATGTCGATGTTCCACTGGCGCTTCTGGAGAAGGTCGGGGACGCGGACGGCGTGGCGCCGACACTTTCCAACACCGGCCTCCAGGTGTCGTTCACGACCCCGGACGCGCTGCAGGGCGCGGACGCGCTGTTGTACCCGTTCCAGACCGGCGGCACGTTGACCGTGGACGGCACCAACTCCGGCGCCATCACCGTGTGGGCGCTCATCGCCCGCCAAATCACCGTGTCGGATACCGGGTCCCTGCCCCCGTTCGTGGTGGGGCCGGCTTTCATCTTCGAGGACGTGCCCCTCACGTTCCAGCAGGCGACGACCTTCTACCCGTTCCAGGGGCAGCAGGCGAACTTGGTGCTCCTCAAGAGCATCCTGGTCATCGACAGCCCCGGCGAACTGGCGGGGGAGTTCTCGGACCCCAAGAACCTCCAGGATATCTCGCTCATGTACGACGCGAACACGCCCGTGGTCGAGTCGCGGGAAGCCGAGAATCCCAACATCGGCACGGTGGGCCCGACCAACTTCCTGGTGGACCAGGGCAAGGCCATCGGCGACCAGCCCCCAGGCGTCTACGTCTTCGACTTCTCGCGCGGCACCAACGCCGACTACCCGAACAGCACGGAGTATGCGGATCTCCAGAAGTTCTCTCGGATGGGGGTCCGACTGAAGTATGCGGTCGCGCCCCAAGCCGGCGCGCAACTGCACTTGCTCAACGTCTACCTGCGTCCGAACTTCTACGAGGCCACCGTGTCCTAAGCGCCCCAGAAGGAGGTGGAGTTCCTTGGCGGCAGCGCAGTGGGCGATGCGACAGCCCGGAGGGGCCGTCCCGTATTCAGCGGACCAGGTGGCCATGGAGGAGGCCAAGTCCGCGAAGACCGAAGTCGTGTACACGGACGCGGGCCAGACCCCGCCCAACACGGCGGGCAAGCCCAGCATCAAGGTGTTCACGGTCGCGCTCCAGGTCTGGTTGACCATCGTGGTCGGCCTCTGGGTGGCGTACTGGCTTTTCGCGAAGTCGGTGCGAGAACGCGCGGAAGTCAAGGTGTCGGTGGAGGCGGCATAGATGCTGGGTAAGCTGCACCATCTTGGGCCCGCGCCCCTGTTCCTAGCCTACCTTGTGCTGATCCTCATGGCGTACCTCCTGTTCGTCAACGCCAACGAGCCGAGCATCATGGCCGGGCGAAGGGAACTCCTCGAACGAGACAACGCGGACCTGAGGAAGGAGACGGTCCGTCTACGGGCCCTGGCGGAAGGATTGAAGCAGGGAGGGAACGAGCAGTGACTTCGCGGCACTGGGTTGGGGCGGTTGTGCTGGTCATCGTCGGATTCGTTATCGGGATGTACTACGGCAAGGGGGCTATCAAGCTGCCGTGAGAAACATCATGGGGGCCGTCTTGTTCCTGATGGGGCTGCTCCTCATCTACCTGACGGCCTTCGGCAAAGTGGCGGACTTCCTGGCCGCGTTTACAGCCCCGAATCTCCTGCAGGGGGGTTAGAGCAATGGCTAAGAAGCGGGGGGCCGATCTCACTAAGATAGGTGCCGCTCTGGACGAAGGCATCGCGGCCTTAGACGAGCCGGCGTCCCCGCACAGCCTCTACCTGCCTACCTCGCCCGAAGGGCAGGAGTATGACTCTGCCGCCGCATACGACTGGACCGTGGCCAGACACAACGGAACGGCCGCGAATCCGTCCAGGGACTTCGGCCAGCTATCCGACTCCAGGGCGCTTTGGGGCAAGGCCGCTCACTTGGCCAAGGTCAAGTGGTGGGCCGCGCAGCAGAACCGCCGCAAGGGCATGGCCCGGCCGGAAGATATCCCGGTCCAAGACCTGCGGGCCGCGGACGCGGGCATCCCGGGCCCGAAACCCCTTGTCCCACCGCCCGCCGGCCAAAGCCCGGCTCGGCCGAGGACGCAGACCCTCGGCCCCCGAGCCCGGGGCGCGAAGGTGGTGGGACCGACCCTGCTGGAGCGGCTTGGGAATACGGGACGCAAGGCCGGCCTTGATTTGGGAAGCCCCTCCGGCCGGGTGATGACCGCCGTTACCATGTTCGGGATCTTGCTTCTGCTCATGGTGATTCTGGTGCCGACCGGGCCAAATGGAACGGGCCTGACCCGCTGGCAGTGGGCGGGGAACGTGCTGACAGGAAGGGCGGCGATGGCATGACACCCGCGGGCGCGCGCTTCACGACCCTGGGCATCGTCGCCTTGGTGTTTATCACGCTCCTGCTCGCGGCCGGCGTGGCGACGGGCAAGTTCGTCCTGTACGTGTTGGCCGTGTTGATCCTGTTGGTGCTTCTGGTGCAGTACCGGCGCGCGTCCCAAGTCTTCTTTGTGGGAGGGTAACACATGCGGGATTGGGGAGTTTTGACTTGGGTCGGGCTTCTGATCCTGGTCCTGGTCCTTTTGATCTACTACCAGGGCGCGGTGGCGCTTGGGAAGCAGGCCACGTCGAGCTTCGGCAGCACGGTCCAGGCGTTGACGGGTCAAAGCCCTGTGACCGGTAAGCCGGTCGGGTACGCGGCCGCGGCATAGGTTGCCAAGGAGGTGGGCACTGTGAAGACGCAATCGCCCACTAGCCTGGGGGTGTACGGGGGGACCCTGGGGAATCCCCCCCGGGGCCCCCTATCCCCCGGCTGGGAAGGATTGCATCCGACGATCCACGCCGCGTTTTTCAACATCCAGAACCGATTCTCGTGGGCGGCCGAGTTCGTCTACCAGCACGCGCGCGGTGTCGCCCCGAACCTGGCCCCGATCGGACTCGGGTTCCGTGGACGCGCCCAGACCACCACGACCCCCGAAGCCCAGGGGCAACACGCTTCGCGTGGCACGGCGCCCACATTCGGGGCCAAATGGTTGGGATCTTAGATGGACAAAGACGCAGACGTGGCGGTTCTGCAGAGTCAAATCGCAGAACTTGGGCGGTGGAGGGAGGCGTTCGCGGGAATGATCTCCCACCAACTGGAAGAACTGGACCACAAGGTGAACACGGCCCTGCAAGGGCGGCCCACATGGACGGTCACGGTCCTGCTGACTTTCCTTTCCAGTCTAGCGGTGGGGCTCATTGTGAAGCAATTCTTGCCGTAAAGGGGGTGAAGCGGGTTGGCGGAAGAAGAACAGGACGCGCCCCCGTCCGATCTCGCGGCGCTTTTGGAACGTGAACGGGACCAGGAATCCACTGGCAAGAACCCCGACGTGCAAGAGCAGACCGCCAGCTTCTGGGCGCGGAACCGAAACTACATCCTGGTGGGCGGAGGCGTGCTCATCGTCGGCCTCGTCGTGCTCATGCTGATGCGGGGGCGCGTCGGGACGCAGGCGCCGGCCGGGGTATCCGTGACGAGCGCGTCCCCTACGGCGGCCGAGGGTAGCACAGGAACGGTGACTGGATCCTCGTCGGCCGGCCACACCTCGGCGTCCTACATGGCTCAGGTGACGGCCGCCCTGAAGGGGCAGCAGGCCCAGAGCGCCAAGTTCCAAAAGGGCGTCCTGGCCCAGGAGACCGCGTTCCAGTCGGCGATCAACGCCGCGAACCAGAAGACCGGCATGACCCTCCTGTCGCAGGAGAAGTCC
The DNA here is from genome assembly GCF_054608695.1 of Thiomonas sp. Taxonomy (NCBI): domain Bacteria; kingdom Pseudomonadati; phylum Pseudomonadota; class Betaproteobacteria; order Burkholderiales; genus Thiomonas; species Thiomonas sp. The sequence goes on along the minus strand of NZ_JBTRXV010000064.1, from coordinate 7,417 downwards.
ACGGCCGCGGCGTTGGCCTCTCAGCAACAGCAGCAGGCCGCTGCCGCGTCGTCGCAACAGGCGGCCTTCCAATCGTCCATCCTGTCGCAACAGACGGCCCTGCGCCGCTCCGTGGCGTCTCAGAACGCACAGCTTGCATCGGCTGTGTCGTCCTTGGGCACGAGCTTCGGGCAGCAGCAACGGGCGATGGCCGCTTCGCAGAACCAGTTCGAGTCCACGGTCCTGGCCAACCAGTCCGCGGCCACGACTGCGCTATCGCAGCAGGTGGCGGCCCTGCGGTCGTCCGGCCCCGCGCCCACTACGTCTGCCCAGACGTACATGGCGGCCAAGACGCAGGCCGCGAACCCCGCCTCCGAGGGGAGTCCCGTTTCCAGCGGCGGGTTTTCCAGTGCCGCATCCAGGTTGCATGGGCTGTCGGTGGCGTATTTCGCCTACTCGGCCGCCCATCCGGGCGCCACGCTGCAGAACAACACCTACCTGCAGAGCCTGCACGCTACGGCCCAAGGCATCCGGTCCCAGTATCCCGGCGCGGGCCCGTCCGGAGGATACACAGCCGCGCAACTAGGAGGATGAGCACATGACCAACGAACAATGGCTCTTGCTACTGCATAAGAAGCAGTTCATTACCGCGGTGTTCGGTGTCGCGGCCGCGGTGTTCTCGGTTTTCGACCCGCACCTTCCGTCGTCTGTGTTGCCGGCGGTGGAAGGTGTGCTCATTACGCTGATAGCGGCATTCGGGTACCAGGCCGGCCAGCACGCCAAGGCCACGGAAGCGACCACCACGAAGGCGGGGTAAAGATGAGCGGGGGAGTCGGCGCGGTCTTCAGACAGGAAGGAGTCCCGGGCCCTATCTGGCGTAGCATTGGCTACGTCGAATCGGGTCTGAACCCGTCCAAGGTCAACCGCGCCGACCCCTACGGCGGGTCCTGGGGCATGTTCCAAGAAAACCTTGGCGGCCAAGGGCGGGCATATCGCAACAACCCCTCGGCCCTGTTGAATCCCGTGCTCAACGCGCAGCTTGCGGCGCCCGCCATGCGGGCGGGGTATCTCCAAGGCAAGGCACTGGGGTTCCGCGGCAATGCCCTGGCCGAATATACCGCGACCCACTCAGGCCACCCAGGTACGGCGCCCGCCGGCAGCATCCTACCCCCCAAGTCCTGGAGCTCGTACGCGCTCTTCAAGAAGGAGGCTAACGCGGTGGGGGCCGCATATTCCACGGCATGGCTTCGCAAACTCATCCCGATTATCACCGAAGGTTCCCCAAGTTCACGTACCCCCAGCTTCGGGGGGGTCGGGGTCGGGCGCAACGGGTATGTCACCGCTACCGGGGGCGGCGTCTTCAACGGCCAGACCTCCCCCACCGCCCCCGGCAGCGGTTACATCAAAGTGAACCCCCAATCAGGCTCCATGACTACCCACGGGGCGTACAACAACCCTACCATCACCGGGACCACGTGGGCGGTCATGCTTCAACACCTCCACACCCTGGACACGGGTTCATTCAACCTCCTAAACCCCGTGAAAGCCGCCAAGACGGACGTGGGGGCCCTTCTGTATAAGGGGGTCCTGTTCGTGCTGGCCCTGGGGCTGGTGTTCATCGGCGCGTCTATGGCGCTGGGAGTTACCGCCAGCGACGTAACCTCCCTGGCCAAGGGGCTGGCGCTATGACGCCCCAACAAGGCAACGCGATCCTCCAGATACCTGCGGGGGAATCAACAGGCCGGCGCGTGTTCGACACCGGGTTTACACCCACCACCGTTATCGTCTACAACACCACCCAAGGTACGTTGTACCTCTACCAGGGGTCTTCCTCTAACGAACAGCCCCTGTCATCAGCGCGTACGATCCCGCCCGGCGCATATCTACCACTAAGGTTCTCTCAGTCTCTACAAAGTTTTACCATGTGGTGGAAGTTTGACACCGCACCGGCTTCCGCCCTACAGGTTGTTATTGACTGGACGACGGAGACGCTTTCCATGGCCGGCGTCGTGCCCCAGGTGACGGGCAACATGACCTTTACGAATAGCACCATCGACGTGGGGACCGTGGGGAGCATCACGAGCGGGACGGTAACTTTCACGAATACCAAGATCGACGTCGGAACCGTAGGGACCATCACTGGTGGAACGGTGACTTTCACGAATACCAAGATCGACGTCGGGACCGTAGGGACCATCACTGGTGGAACGGTGACGTTCACGAATACCAAGATCGACGTCGGGACCGTAGGGACCATCACCGGAAACGTCACAGTAGAGTTCCCGGCCGCTCAGGATGTCGTTCTCAACGATAACGCACCTATCACCCTGGCCGCCCAGGATGTACAGGTCGGGACGACCAACCTCGCCATAGGCCCCCCTCTCGACATCACGCTAGCCATTGCGGCGGCGGGCGATTCGCAGACGGCCACATTGACCTGTGGGGCGGGGTTCACCGGGCATTACGACGGTTTTTATCTACGGATCAACAGCCCTTCTAATCAAGTGCCCAACTTGAAAATAGTGGTCAACGGCGTAGGGCTTGGAGAGTATGGTCTACTGACCGCGGCACTCGACACTGCCATAACCTGGAGGACATATAATAACACCATCGGGTTTTCCAATGTAATCCCCATCGACCCTTCGGCCGTGTTCGACCAAATAGACGTGACCATAACTAATACCGCCCAGGCCGATACAGAAACACTCACTTTCCAGGTTTATGGCCGGTTCGCCAGTTCAGTAGTCGTCAATCCTTCTTCCGACCCTGCCCAGATGCAACCGGCCAGCGGATCTTTCGATACGTCTGTCGGATTCAACGTAACTTTCCAACCGGGAGTATCAGGTAACTATTCGGCGCCCATTACCCTTGTAAACAGTGGTTCTTATATAGTCGAGTTGTGGCTATACATAAACAATGGATCTGGAGACGCCATCAGCGTAGACCTACAGAATGGCACTTCCACCGACTACACTTCTACACTCGGATATGCGTTATCCGCTGGGCAAGTTATGAACACGTTCAAGGCTGCGTCCTGGGTAGATGGGGTAAGCAATCTAGGTATTGTAGTAGCGGCGGCCACGTTCGCGTCAACAGCCAATGATATAAATATCGCTGGATACGCGGTGCTGCGCTCCTCAACACCCAGGCCCCAGACTAGCCTAATCGCTTAGGAGGATAATGGCCAATGTCTACCGAGTATTGGATCGTATCCACCCCCACCGGGAAACATGCTTTCAAAGGACTGGCCATTGCGCAGGCTTGGATGGCCGCCCATGTCTCTTCCGGCCCCTGGCAGATATCAAAAGTTACAATGACCGAACAAGTGTGGGATTCTGACATGAGCGGAACTCGCACCATGACGGCAACCATGCCTGTAAAAACCTGGGTCCAGCGCGGGTTGGTGGGCGGTGGGGTCCCGGTGTTGCATAACGAGTAGATTTCTTTTGTTCTTCGGTGGTATACTACTGTACGGAGGAGGTGGCAGACTCTTGCAGGACACCGATCCGAACCTGGAAGTACCACGGATTTCCGTTTCCATGAAACGGTCCGGCATCCTGGTCCAGATCGTCCCAATGCCAACGGACATGGCCACGTTGGCGGCCTGTCTCAGGTGGGCAAGTGCTCATCTCAGCTTAGTAGCGGAAGCGTCTGAGTCGGTTGGGAAGCGTGCGCAAGTGTGCCCGTGGGAGGAAGAAGAGTGAAAGTCGGACTGGATACCGCCGAAGAAGTTACTGCTTTCTTCTTGGCCACCGCAACGTCTTGGCTAGGACAGAAGCCCGATTTCGTGGGACGCTACCTGGGCACCGGAGGGGGGGCCGCTACGCCGCTCACCCAGCGTGAAGCATTGTTCATCCGCTCCCAGGGGGTCGCCATCCTGCCCATCTACAACGATTCCCCCCTGAACGGGGGCGCGGCGGGCACGGAAGGCATGGGTCGCCAGGACGCCCTGAAAGCTTGCGCGTGGGCTGGTAATCTGGGCGTCCCAACCGGGACCGTGCTGGCATGCGACATCGAAGCACGCGCCCCCGTGAACGCCGCGTGGATGGTCGGTTGGGCCGACGCGATGCGAGCGTCCGTTTATTGGAAGTCCGGGTTGCTGTACGGGACGAACCACCTCAACGTGCTCCTCAACGCCATGCCCACAACCAGGGCGTTAGAAAACCTCTTCACGTGGGTTGCGCAGTACGACACCGGGGGAGAGGACTATCGCAACGCCCTCAACCTCCGCTTACAGCGACCCTCCCCCTTCTCTTCGTTTCAGACGAGGGCTTGGCAGTTCGCGCGCGACGTATTCAGCCTGAAAGCCGACCAAGACCTGGCCGATGACACTTTGTTCGACGCCATGTGGCACGGCACGCCCGTGACGGTAGCGGGCACGGTCTCCACGGCCGGACCGCCCACGAACGTGACCTCTGCCCTGGCCAAGGTCCAGGCGGCCATGGACCTGCTGGTCGAAGCCAAAGGCCTCCTGTAGCACAAACGAAAGGGCCGGGGAAAGATCCCCGGCCCTTCTCGTGGGGGTTGTGTTGGGGCCCTACTTCTTAGGCACCACCGCCAACCCTGGGGCCCCGTCCTTTTTGCTGTAAGCGACCGCGACGTGCTCGGCCAGGGCCGACCCGTCCTCCAACTTGACCTTGGCCAAGTACTTCAGCAAGTACGCGCGCGCGGCCGCCAACTTGCCGGCCACCGCCTTCGCATCCCCCTCCCCGTCCGCCACCAAGCCGTTGACGAAGACGTGGCCTCCCTGCCGGAGCTTTCCCAGCTCCTCCACGACGAGGACCCATTCGTGCTTCCACGAATGGTTGCTGCGCGGATGCACAATCTCCGCGCCCTGCGTCGCTACCTGTTGCACACCCAATCCGATCACCCCTTCCGCTACATTATACTATGAGACTTGGGAAGTTTCCACCCAGGTTCCGAAGAACTGCCACGGTAACGGTAATTCGGGACGGTAGCTCGGCGCGCTTCAGGACCGCCATGGAGAGACCCCCTATCTCAGAACTCTCAACGCGAACACGAAGCACCCGCCGGCCGCCACGTCGCCCGGCCACCATGGCCAGCCCCCGCGCGTCGTTACGCCCAGGAGCAGGATGCCGATTCCCAAGGTCGCGTACGCCAACCCCGCCTTCGTCATGGTTCCACCCCCTGGGGCAGGTCCCCCTGCCCCCGCCTTCGTCGGGATCCTCAGGCGTTGGGCTTCTGGAGGGGCATGGCCCAAGCCCGGCCGGAGGACCCCTCCTGGGTAATCTGGAAGAGCTTGTCCTCGGTCGTGAAGCACCACGTCACGGGGCCGCGGCCCTTCAACGCGGCCAGGAGCTTTGACACGAGGTCCCCGTTGACCGCGATTTCGGGCACGGCGCCCGAATAGCCCGCCAGCGGGATCATCGCCCGGAACTCCTTGGTGGAAAGCTCCAAGGCCGATTGGCTCCGCGTGATGTTAACGGCGTAAGGCATCTCCTGCCCCAACACAGCCGTCTTCAACGCCAACAACAGTTCCTTCCCGTCCACCGTGACTTCCCCGGCCCAGGTCTTGGGCACGAGTTCGAGGATGGAGAAGTACTTCCCCTCCAGGCGCTTCACCGAGAGCAACCGCGTCGGCCCCACGAAACGCACGTGGGTCGGGGTGTTGTACATGTAGGTGGGGTTTACCCCCGCGATCGCCTTGGCGGCTGTGGCCGGGAGGACGATGTCGCCTTCGATGCCCTCTACGCCGTGCGGCGCCTGTATGGCGCCCCAGCCGTCTGAGGCGACCGCGCCTGCCGCACAGAGGCAGACGCCCTGCAGGAGGGCCCGAGGGGACTTGGGATCCGCGGCAACCGCCGCCATGGAGAACGCCCCCGGAACGCTGCCGGCCGGGTACTCGTCTCCCTCCCCATACCAATCCACGGAGGGCCACGAGTAGTCGAGCAACGACTCCCCCGGTATACGCCGGGTGCTCCCGCCGTCCACCAGCGTCAGGGACCCGGAGGGGGGTTCCGGGTCCAGTTCCACCACCAACTCGGCGCCCTTGGACGCCTTCAGGGCGTCCAGTAACGCCTTCTTCGGCACGGCGACCGAGGCGTCGTCCCCCGGTACCGTGCAAGGGAGGTGCGCCTCCGCGACGTCTTCCGCGTTGGTGCCCAGAACAACCAGGTGCCCATCGCGGCCAACGGCCAGGCGGATGCACCCGAACAGCGGGCGGGACGAGCGGTTCGGGGTCGTGAGCCCGACCCAAGTAACCTGGGCCAGCAACTCCTTGCGGTCCACGGTAACTCGTTCCATAGTCTGCCACCTCCTGGAATCTACGGGCCTCCCCGGAGGCTGTCGCCCCCGGACGCTGCCGGCCTATTGGCCTCCCCGCCTACGTAGGCGGGCCCGCCGGCACGGGGAGGAGACGATCAGCCGCTGCCGGGCGGTGGATTAGGCATCTTCGGCAGCTAGTGCGGCCTGTAACTCCTTCAAAGCAGCAATTCTTCGGGCCCGCACCGATACCCGTGCTGCCGCGGCCTCGGCAATCTCCGCTTCCGCCCTCTCCACCAAGTGTTCCGCCTCGTTCTTTGCTGTGTCCACGATCGCCGTGGCCGCGGCTTCTGCATTTGTCAGGATATCGTCCGCAACATTGTGTGCCACGGTCACCATCGCCTCCGCCATGGCTCGCACCGCTTCGATCTCCGTCATCTTCGCCACCCCCATCAATCTTCGGGCCTCCCCAGGGGCCGGTGCCCCTGGACGCTGCCGGCCTATTGGCCTCGGTCCGCGTGGACCCCCGCCGGCACGTGGTAGCGGCGTAGCAACCGGGCCCGGATCTGGGGACGGATACCCTCCTCCAGGTCCGCCCCCCACACCGTGGGGAACATGACGCGACGCGCCAACAGACATCCCACCACGGCCGGGACAACCCGAGTGTGTGCAGTAGCGATGAACCCCCCCTCCCAGACCCAGTTCCAGAGCCGGTAGCGGCGGCCCACCGCGAACCGGCGCACCTCGCCCTCCCGCCCGTCCATGGGAATCACGTAGTCCGCGTAGCGATGAACCCGCGCACCTGCCGTCAAGGGGCCCACGACCAACATATCCAACCGGTATCCCTCCCCAGCGGATCCCTATGCCGGCGGAAAGTTGCGGATCATCGCGGCGTTTGTACGCTCGCAAGCGCGGCGGGCGGCTACAAGGTCGGCGTATGCTTGGTCCGCGCATTCTTCCAGCATTTGGTACAGTTTTAGCAAGCCATGCTGCTTCGCCATTTTGGCGGTTAGGCAGCAATCGGTGTGCAGGTCGGCTACGGCGGTAAAGTGGGTCCACGCTTGGCGGTCCGCTTCCAGGGCATCTTCTCGTGTCATCCGGCATCCCTCCCCACGCCTTCTCCATGACCATACACTAACACACCCTCCCGAGGAACGCAATAGGCAAAACCCAAAACCCAAAACCGCCCCGCCGGCCGGCCCTCCCCCGTCCCGGG
>NZ_JBTRXV010000063.1:0-24880 GCF_054608695.1 Thiomonas sp. | reverse complement strand
CATGTGGTGTACGGCGTGGTGGGCTTCAAATGCCATGCCAAGATGCTGATGGTGGTGCGGCGCGAGAAGCGCGGCCGGCGCTCGCCGCAGTTGTGCCGCTACGTGCATGTGAGCACCGGCAATTACCACATTCGCACCGCCAGCCTCTACACCGATTTCGGCCTGATGACGGCCGACGAGGCCATTTGCGCCGACGTCAACCAGGTGTTCCTGGAAATCACCGGCTCATCGCAGTTCGAACCGCTCAAGCGTCTGTGGCAGTCGCCGTTCTCGCTCTTGGACAACCTGCTCAAAGCCATCCGCAACGAGGCCCGCATCGCCAGAACGGGCAAGCGGGCGCGCATCTGGGCGCGGGTGAATGCGCTGCTGGAGCCCACGGTGATCGAGGAGTTGTACAAGGCTTCGCAGGCCGGCGTTGAAATTCGCCTGCTGGTGCGCGGGCCCTGCATGCTGCGGCCGGGCGTACCGGGGCTGTCGGAAACCATACGCGTGCGCTCCATCATCGGCCGCTTCCTGGAGCATTCGCGGGTGTTCTATTTTTTCAACGGCGGCAAGGAAGACGTGTGGATTTCATCGGCCGACTGGATGGAGCGCAACCTGTTCCGCCGGGTTGAAATCGCCACCCCCGTGCTGGACCCCAAGGCCAAGCGCAAGGTCATCGCCGAAGGTTTGAAGGTGCACTGGAAATGCCCGGGCAACGCCTGGGACATGAACGCGCAAGGCTCGTGGAAGCGTCCGCGCGGTGGTCGCACGGGCTGCGGCAGCCATCAGGCGCTGATCGACTCGCGGTCGGCCTGAGGCGCATCCGGCGCTCCAGCTGCCTGACCTGGCTTGGCCAGATCCAGCCGCGCCAGCGGAAAACGCACGCTGAAGGTGCTGCCCAACCCGGGTTGGCTGCTGATGCGCAGCTCGGACTGGTGCCGCAGCAGCGCATGCTTGACGATGGCCAGCCCCAGCCCGGTGCCGCCGGATTCGCGCGAGCGCCCGCGGTCCACGCGGTAGAAGCGCTCGGTCAGGCGGGAAATATGTTCCGGCGCAATGCCGATGCCTGTGTCGCTGACGCTGAACTCGGCGTAGGGGTCGCCGTAGTCCGGATGCAGCACGCGCCAGGTGATGCGCACCTCGCCACCCGGCGGGGTGTAGCGCACGGCATTGCTCACCAGATTGCCGAATGCGCTGGTGAGTTCGGTGCGCGCGCCGCGCAAACCGCCCGCGTCGGCGCTGGCCTCGATGCGATGGCGCCCGGCCGACAGCGCGCGTGCATCGGCTGCCAGCCGCTCGACCATCTGCCGCATGTCCATGCGTTCCTCGGCCGGTTGATGCGGGTCGCCTTCCAGGTGCGCCAGGGTCAGCAGGTCGTCGACCAGATGGCGCATGCGGTCGGACTGTTCCTGCATCAGCCCGAGGATGTGGTCGCGCTCCTCGATTGAAAACTCCAGGGCGCGCAAGGATTCGACGAAACCGGCGATGACGGTGAGCGGCGTCTTGATTTCGTGCGAGACGTTGGCGACGAAGTCGCGCCGCATGGCCTCGGTGCGCTCGACCTGGGTGACGTCGCGCGACAGCAGCAGCTTCTCGCCCTCGCCATAAGGGATGATCTGCACGCTCAGCAGCAAGGGGCCGTAGCTGCCGTTGCGGCGCATGAGCAGCGGCTCGTCGAAGCGCTTGGCGCCCATGTAAGCGAAGAACTCGGGGTTGCGGATCAGGTGCACGGCGTGCTGGCGCAGGTCGCGTTTCGGGTCCAGTCCGAAATGTGCCGCCGCGGTATCGTTGCACCAATCGATCTGGTCGCTGGCGTCCATCAGGATCACGCCATTGGGCGAAGCCTGCAGCGCCTCGATGAAGCGCTTGAGTTTGTCTTCCTCGTGCGCCACGCGGGTTTCCCACAGGCGCAACTGGCGCGCAGCGCGATAGAGCATCTCGGCCCAGACGCCACGTGCCGTGGGAATGTTGTCGTGCCGCGGCCATTTCAGCCACGCCAGGACACGAAGCTGCGCAGCGGTGTCGACGCCGATCACCACCAGCGCCACGGCACAAGCCACCAGCGCCGCTGGCAAGGGGCCGAACCACCAGCCGACGAGGCCTGCGCTCACCAGCATCAGGACGATCACACCCATCAGGCGGAAGATGACGGCGCGCATGAAGGTTGGACTTGGTGGCGGAGCAAACGGTGGGGAGATACGAGGACAGCGGCGGGCTTGGTTCGGGGCTGGTTCGAGGCATCCTGCGGCCTGTCGCCGCGGGCGCGCAACAGCGCCTCAGATGCCGGCCGATACACCGGCCTCAAGCCCCGGGCGCGAGTTGCAGCGCAGGTGCATTTTGCCGCAGCGTGAAGCGATAGCCGGCACCGCGCACGGTCTCCACCAGCTCGGCGCAATGCACCGGGGCCAGGGCTTCACGCAGGCGTTTGATATGCACGTCCACCGTGCGCTCCTCGATGAACACATGGTCGCCCCAAACCTTGTCGAGCAGGGAGCCGCGGCTGTGCACGCGCTCGGGGTGGGTCATCATGAAATGCAACAACTTGAACTCGGTCGGCCCCAGGCGCAAGTCCTGCTCGCTCGCGCCGCCGGTGAAGGTGACGCGGCGCGTGGACGGGTCCACCGCCAGGCCGCCGGCACGCACCGGCTCGTCGGTGAGCTGGGGCGAGCGCCGGCGCAGCACCGAGCGGATGCGGGCCAGCAACTCCTTGGGCGAGAATGGCTTGGTGATGTAGTCGTCCGCGCCAGCGTCGAGCCCGGCGATGGTGTCGGCCTCTTCGCTGCGGGCGGTCAGCAAGATGAGCGGGATGCTGCGGGTGCGCGTGCCCTGGCGCAACTCGCGCGCCAGCGCCAGGCCGGACATGCCGGGCAGCATCCAGTCGATCAGCATGACGTCGGGCAGGATGTCGCGAATCAGGCGCAAGGCCTCTTCGGCGCTGCCGGCCAGAATCGGGCAGTGCCCGGCATGACGCAGGTTGACCGCCAGCAGTTCGGCAATGGCTGGTTCATCTTCGACGACGAGAATATTGCTGGCCATGGTCATGGTTCAGAGTGAGCTGGCCACCTCGTTGAAGGCGTCCTTGTTGTGGCGCACATCGGTGCCGCGCACCACATAGATGACGAACTCGGCGATGTTCTTGGCGTGGTCGCCGATGCGCTCGATGGCCTTGGCGATGAACACCAGATCCAGGCTGGCCGAGATGTTGCGCGGGTCTTCCATCACATAGGTGATGAGCTTGCGCATGAAGGAGTCGAACTCGTCGTCGATGGCGGTGTCGCCATGCACGATTTCCACCGCGGCCTTTTCGTCCAGCCGGGCGAAGGCATCGAGCGCCTTGCGAATCTGGGCGATGGCCAGGTCGGATTCGCGCGTGATTTCGTTGAACGAGATGCCGAGGTTCGAGCCCGACTCGATCAGGTCGCGCGCCATGCGGGCGATGCGGTCAGCCTCGTCGCCGACACGCTCCAGGTTGGTGATGGTCTTGGAGATCGCCATCAGCAGGCGCAGGTCGCGCGCCGTGGGCTGGCGCTTGGCGATGATCTGGGTGACATCGGCATCGATATCCACCTCCATCTGGTTCACGCGCTTCTCGTTGAGCAGCACGCCGCGCGCAGCCTCGACGTCGAAGTGACGCAGGGCGTACACCGCCTGCGCGATTTGCGATTCGACCAAGCCGCCCATTTCCAGCACCTGTGTGGAAATGGCACTGATCTCGGCATCGAACTGCGTGGAAATATGCTTGTCGCCCATGATTGCTCTCCGCTTCAGCCGAATCGGCCGGTGATGTAATCCTCGGTTTCCTGGCGCTTGGGCTTGAGGAAGATCTGGTTGGTGTCGCCAAACTCGATCATCTCGCCCAGGTACATGTAAGCGGTGTAGTCCGACACCCTGGCCGCCTGCTGCATGTTGTGGGTGACGATGGCAACCGTATAGTCCTTCTTCAGCTCCGTCACCAGTTCCTCCACCTTGGCGGTGGAAATGGGATCGAGCGCCGATGTCGGCTCGTCGAGCAGCAGCACCTCGGGTTTGATGGAAATGGCGCGGGCGATGCACAGGCGCTGTTGCTGGCCACCCGACAGGCTCATGCCGCTTTGCTGCAGCTTGTCCTTGACCTCGTCCCACAGTGCCGTCTTGGTCAGCGCCCCTTCCACGCGCTCGTCCATTTCGGCGCGCGACAGTTTTTCGTACAGCTTGATGCCAAAGGCGATGTTGTCGTAGATCGACATCGGGAACGGCGTGGGCTTCTGGAACACCATGCCGATCTTCGCGCGCACCAGCGACACATCCTCGCCGGAGGTGAGAATGTTCTGGCCGTCGATCAACACCTCGCCCTCGGCCCTTTGGTCGGGGTACAACTCGAACATGCGGTTGAACACCCGCAGCAGCGTCGACTTGCCGCAGCCCGAGGGCCCGATGAACGCGGTGATCTGGTTTTGTGCAATGTCCAGGCTGACATTCTTGATCGCCTTGTATTTGCCGTAGTAGAAGTTGAGGTTGCGCACCGACAAGCGTGCCGGTGGCGGATTGACCTGGGCGGCGGGAGTATTCATGGTTCAGTCTTTCTTCCCGATCAGCAGACGGGCCGTGATGTTGATGAGCAGGACGCCGCCCGTGATGATCAGAACACCCGCCCAGGCGAGCTGCTGCCAATTGGTATAGGGGCTCATGGCGAATTTGTAGATGGTGACCGGCAGGCTGGCCATGGGCTGGGACAGGCCGGCGGTCCAGAACTGGTTGTTCAGCGCGGTAAACAGCAGGGGCGCGGTTTCACCCGCGATACGCGCCACCGCCAGCATGATGCCGGTGAGAACCCCGGCACGCGCCGCGCGCAGGATGACCGCTGACACCACCTTCCACTTCGGCGCGCCCAGGGCGTAAGCCGCCTCGCGCAAGGAACTCGGCACCAGGCGCAGCATGTCCACGGTGGTTCGCACCACCACGGGAACGACCATCAGCGCCAGTGCCGCAACGCCGGCCCAGCCGGAAAAGGTGTGGGTGTTGGCGACGATGAGCGCATAGACGAACAGACCGATGACGATGGACGGCGCGGACAGGAGAATGTCGTTGATGAAATCCGTGGCGCGGCCGAAAGCCGTCTTGCCGCCGTATTCCGCCAGGTACACACCAGCCATGACGCCAACGGGCGTACCCAGCAGCGTGGCCGCTCCGGTCATGAGCACCGAGCCATAGATGGCGTTGAGCAGGCCGCCATTTGGGGAATCGGGTGGGGGTGTCATTTGCGTGAACACCGACACGCTCATGCCGCCCAAGCCTTGCGCCAGAACGGAATACAGAATCCAGACCAGCCAGACCATGCCGAACAACATCGCCGCCATCGCCAAGGTCAGCACCACGGCGTTGATGATCTTGCGCTTGCGAAAGCGCTGCAGGCGAAAGTCGCGTTGCAAAGGGGGCATGGTGGCGCTCATGTCCGGCTCCCCTCGAACCGACCCAGGCGTCGGAGCAAGAGCTTGGACAGCCCCAGCACCAGGAAGGTGATGAAAAACAGCACCAGACCGAGATAGAACAAGGCAGCCTGATGCTCGGTGGAGGCCTCGGCAAACTCGTTGGCCAACACCGAGGTGATGGTGTTGGCCGCGTCGAACAGCGAGGCTCCGTTGAAATGGCTGGTGTTGCCAACGATGAAGGTCACGGCCATGGTCTCCCCCATCGCCCGCCCCAGGCCGAGCATGATGCCGCCGATGACGCCGGTTTTGGTGTAGGGCAGCACCACGTTGCGCATGACTTCCCAGGTGGTGCAGCCCACGCCGTAGGCCGACTCCTTGAGCATGGGCGGCGTGGTCTCGAACACATCGCGCATCACCGAAGCGATGAAGGGAATGATCATGATGGCCAGAATGATGCCCGCAGCCAGCAGGCCAATGCCCACGGGCGGCCCCTGGAACAGGGCGCCAAGCAGCGGCACATCACCGAACCAGTTCTGCAGCGGTGTTTGCACATAGGTGGAGAACAGCGGCGAGAACACCAGCAGGCCCCACATGCCGAAGACGATGGAGGGAATGGCCGCCAGCAACTCGATCGCGGTGGCCAATGGCCGGCGCAGCCAGCGCGGCGAAAGCTCGGTGAGGAACAGGGCGATACCGAAGCTCACGGGAACGGCAATCAACAGAGCAATGAGCGAACTGAGCACGGTACCGTAAATCATGGTGAACCCGCCGAACACATGATCGACCGGGTTCCACTGGCTCGTGACGAGAAACTTCAGACCGAAAGTCTGGATGGCGGGCCACGCGCCGATGAACAGGGACACGATGATGCCGGCCAGGGCCAGCAAGGTGATGAACGCGGCCAGCCACGCTGCGGCGCCGAACAAGGAATCGCCGAGGCGGCCAGGGCTGCGGCGCTGTCCCATCTGGGCCCCGCCGGCGACCACCCGCGAAGCAAGTTCGAGATTTGCAGAGGAAGATGTCACGGACATGGCGGGGTCTTTCATGCGCGAAAACCGGCTTGCATTGGCACGAGGCCCAGCAAGCCGGCTTCAGGAAATCAAGGACGTTTTCAGTTCTTCCACACGGCCTGGCCTGAGGTCGTCTTGATGCCGGCCCATTCCTTGCGGATTTGCGCCTTCACCGAGTCTGGCATCGGGATGTATTGCAGTTGCTCGGCAATCGCATCGCCCTTGTCGAACCCGAAGTTGAAGAACTTCAGCACCGCATCGGTCTGCTCGGGCTTGTCGGACACTTTGTGCACAAGCACGAAGGTGCCACTGGTGATGGGCCAGGCGGTGGCGCCGGGCTGGTTGGTCAGGATCTGGTAGAACGACTTGGCCCAGTCGGCGCCCGCAGCAGCGGCCTTCACGTTGGCGTCCGTGGCGGCAACAAACTTGCCGTCGGCATTCTGCAACTCGACCATCGCCATATTGTTGGACTTGGCATAGGCCACTTCCACATAACCGATGGAATTGGGCAGACGCTGCACGAAGGCCGAAACGCCTTCGTTACCCTTGCCGCCCACGCCAACCGGCCAGTCGACCGTGGTGCCGAACTTGTACTTCTCGGCCCACTCCTTGTTGACCTTGCTCAGGTAATTGGTGAAGCCGAACGAGGTGCCCGAAGCATCGGCGCGGCGCACCACGGCGATTTGCGCATTCGGCAACTTCGCGCCCGGGTTCAGCTTGGCGATGGCCGGGTCGTTCCATTTGGTGATCTTGCCCATGTAGATGTCGGCCAGCGCGGCGCCGTCGAGCTTGAGCTCATTGCTCTTGATGCCTTCGATTTTCACCACCGGCACGATGCCACCCACCGCGGTTGGCCATTGCACCAGGCCGTCTTTGGCGAGTTGCTCATCGGTCAGCGGCATGTCCGAGGCGCCGAAATCCACCGTCTTGGCGAGGATCTGCTTGATGCCCGCGCCAGAGCCCACCGACTGGTAGTTCAAGCGGCCGCCGCCGGCTTTCTGGTAGGCATCGGCCCATTTGGAATACAGCGGGTTGGCGAAGGATGATCCAGCGCCTGTGACATCCAGCGCGAAAGCGCCGGCCGAGGTGGCCAGCGCAGCGCCGGCGATCAAGCTTTTGAACAATATCTTCATGACTGGTGCTCTCCCGAGGTTGATGTGTGCACCGCGTGAAACACGCGGGTACAAGTCAACACTCTAAGCAGAGAATATGACAAAACGATGAACGTCATGGTCGTTCGCAGTTGTATCGGCCGTGAGCAAGCGTCACAGCCGCTGCCGCAGCAGCAACCGCGCCGCGATGTTGATCAGCAGCACCACGCCGATCACGATGAAAGCCGCCGCATAGGCCAAGGCATGCGCCGAGGCGAAGGGCTGGTTGATGAAGCTCCAGATCACATAAGTGAGGTAGCCAATCGGCTCGTGGGTGAGTTGGCCATTCCACAGGTAGTTGGACCAGCCAGCGGTGTAGATCAACGGCGCCGTTTCGCCCACCGAAATGGCCAGCGCCAGGAGCACGCCGGTGATCACACCCGAACGTGCCGCCGGCAGCAGCACCTTGAACACGACCTGCGGCTCCTTGCAACCCAGGGCATACGCCGCCTCGCGCAGGCTGGGCGGGTTTTGCCGCATCGCCAGTTCAGTAAACCGCGCGATATAGGGCACGATCAACATGGCCAGGGTGATGGCCCCTGCAAGGGCCGAGAATTGCCAGCCCATTTCCTCCACCAGCGTGACGTAGCTGAAATACCCCAGCACGATGGATGGCACGCCCGTGAGCACATCGGCGAGGAAACGCACCAAACGTCCCCAGGCGCCGGCGCCATATTCGGCCAGATACACACCTGCAAGCACGCCAATCGGCGCGGCGAGCAGCAAGGCGCCACCGCTGAGGACCAAGGTGCCTTCAATGGCATTCAGCAAGCCGCCGCTGATGCCATTGGTCACCTGGGAGAACACCGTCCAGTTCAGCGCCTGGGCGCCGCGCGAAAGGACGGTCCAGAGAATGTCCACCAGGGGCACGACCACCACGACGAAAGCCAGGGTGCAGGCCACGCCGAACAGGGCATTGCCGTAGCGCCGGCCGCGCGGCATGAAGCGCCGAAGGGCAGGTTTAGCCTGCGAACTTGGCACGTCGGGTGAGGAGGCGAGCGATGACATTGACGATGACCGCGATGATGAGCAAGACCAGAGCAATTTCCGCCAACGAGCGCACGGCCATGCCGCTGGGGTCTTGCAAGGCACTGTCGAGTTGGGAGGCAATGAAGGCCGCCATGCTGGTGATGGGGCTGTAGATGTTGCCAGGCAGGTAATTCAGCGCACCGCCGCTGACCATGAGCACGGCCATGGTTTCGCCCAGAGCGCGGCCCAGGGCCAGAATCACCGCGCCGATGAGGGGCGCGCGCACGGCGGGCAACAGCGTCTTGCGCAGCATTTCGGAGCGCGTTGCGCCGAGGGCGAAACAGGATTCGCGCAACTCCTTGGGCACGCGCTGCAGGGCTTCGATCAGCGTGCTGGAAATGACCGGCAGCACCATCAAGGCCAGCACCAGTCCCGCCGTGAGCAAGCCGTAGCCGCTGGTGGCCTGGGCCGAGAAGAAGGGGATGAAGGGCAGTGCATGCGCCAGAAACGGCGCGATGACTTTCATGGTCAAAGGGGCCAGCACCTCCAGGCCCCACAAGCCATAGACCACGCTGGGCACCATGGCCAGCAGTTCGACGATCTGGGCGAACACTCCGCGCAGCCGGTGGGGCGCGTACTCGGCCAAAAACAGGGCTACGCCAATGCCCACGGGCACTGCGAGCAGGAGCGCGATGGCCGAACTCGCCAGGGTGCCGACGATGAACACGGCGATGCCGTAATGGGCGCCCATGGGCACCGTGAAACCGTTGCGCTGAACCGGGTTGGCGTAAAGATTGCCCAGACTCCAGGTATTGGAGAAGAGGAAATGCAGGCCGTTGAATTCAATGGCCGGCCATGAATAGGCCGTGAGAAAAACGAAAACCGCAAGCAGAACCAGCGGAATGATGGTGGAGACAGCTTGAAGACCGGGACGAAAAAGACGCATGGATGATGCCTGCGAGCCGTCGAGCGTGATGGTGAAAGCGGATTGGGCGCAAGCCCTGGGCCGCCAATGTAGGCGACGCCAGGGAAGATGCCTGCAAGCAAGCGTTACTGCAGTTACTGAATCTTGGCGATCTGCGCCTTGCTCAACTGCTGGATATGCGCCGGCAGGGCGATGAAGCGCACGACGTCGAGGTATTTGGCCGCGTTGCCACCCTTGGATTCAACCGCCCAGTTCAGGAAGTCCTTGATCGCCTTGGCGGTTTCGGGATTGGCCTGCTTGGCGTTGACGATGGCGTACTCGTAGTTGATGATGGGATAGGAGTCGGCGCCCGCAGAGAACACCAGGCTGATGCGCTCATCGGCCGGGGTCTTGGCGATCAGGCCATCGGCGGCGGCGCTCACGGTTTTGGCCGTGGGCAGCAGGAACCGACCGGCGCGGTTCTTGATCATCGCCGTGCCCAGCCCAGCCTTGGCGACTTCAGCGTGGAAGCTCACGCCGATGTAGGCCACCGAGTACGGCGTCTGCTGGCTGGCTTGCACCATGCCGGGGTTGCCGTTGGCACCCACACCGCCCTGCACGGCCGGCCAGGAAATGGAGGTGCCGTAGCCGACGCTGTCATTCCACTTCGGCGTGGAAAACGACAGGTACTGGCTGAAAATGAAGGTGTCGCCACTGCCGTCGGTGCGGTGAATGGGAACGATGGCGTGGTCAGGCAGCTTGACGCCGGGGTTCAGCGCCTTGATGGCCGCGTCGTCCCAGTTCTTGATCGTGCCGCTATAAATGCCGGCCAGCACCGGGCCGTCGAGCTTGAGGTGGGTCTTGTTCAGGCCGGGGACGTTGTAATTGATGGTCTGGGCAGAAATGGCCAGCGGGATGTTGAGAATGCTGGGGTTCTGCTTGATCTGGCCATCGGCCATGTAGGCGTCGGAGGCGCCGATCTGCGCCACGCCGGAAATGGCTTCGGCGATGCCGGTGCCGCTGCCCGTACCCTGGGTGGTGATCTTGATGTCGCCATGCATCTTGGTGTAGTCGGGCACCCAGATATTGAACAGCGGATACAGCAGGGTGGAGCCGGTTTCGAGCAGGCTGACCGAAGCGGCCTGGGCCGTGAGCGGCAGCGCCGAAGCGGCGAGGGTCAGGCCGGCGGATGCCAGCAGGAACTTGAGTTGGCTGCGGCGGGACATTGGGGTAGGCATAGGGTTCTCTCCTGGGGATGGGCACCGCTGAAGGCGCAGTGTTCAAACCCACATTCAAGTGCCGTCCCGTGACAGTTCCGTGACAACGACAACCTCGTCACATCTCTCACATTTGGATGCATATGGGCATTGCACGACAGGCGGCAAGATCGAATCTTGGCGTCGCGCGACTCCGGGGCCTTCATGGCCCGACAAGCACCGCCTTCATGCTTTGCGCCAACTGCTCGGCCTGCACCGGATCGGCATGTTCGACCATGATGCGCAGCACCGGTTCGGTGCCGCTGGGGCGAATGAGGACGCGGCCGCTGCCGTTGAGGCTGCCTTCGGCAGCGGCGCGGGCCTGGGCAAAACCCGCGTGTGTCTTCCAGTCCAGGCCGGGCGGGAGCTTGACGTTGAGCAGCGTCTGTGGAAACAGGCGCACGGCGGCGAGTTGCTCGGCCAGGCTCCTGCCGGTGCGCACCACCAACTCCAGCATTTGCAGGGCGGCGACGACGCCGTCGCCCGTCGTGTGGCGGTCCAGCAGCAGGATGTGTCCGGAGCCCTCCCCGCCCAGTTGCCAACCGCGTGCCAGCAGTTCCTCCAGCACATAGCGGTCGCCCACGGCTGCGCGCACGAACTCCAGGCCCTGCGCCTTGATGGCCTGCTCGACGGCGAGATTGGTCATGAGCGTGCCCACCACGCCGGTGGGTTTGCGGTCCACCGCCAGCAGGTAGAGCAATTCGTCGCCGTTGAACAGGCGGCCTTGGCTGTCCACGATCTGCAAGCGGTCGGCATCACCATCGAGGGCAATGCCGTAGTCGGCGCGATTGGCCTTGACCGCGCGGATCAAGGCATCCGGCGCGGTGGCGCCGACGTCTTTGTTGATGTTGAAGCCGTCGGGCTGCACGCCGATGGAAATGACCTCGGCACCGAGTTCGTGAAACACCGCCGGAGCAATGTGATACGCCGCGCCATGGGCGCAGTCCACCACCAGACGCAGACCTTTCAAGGTCAGGTGGTTGGGAAAGGTGCTTTTGCAGAACTCGATGTAGCGCCCTGCCGCATCGTCCAGCCGGCGTGCTTTGCCGAGTTGTTCGGAAGGCACGCAACCCTCGGCGGCGGGCAGTTCCGCTTCGACTTCCAATTCCCAGGCATCGGGCAGTTTGCTGCCGCCGGCGGAAAAGAACTTGATGCCGTTGTCGGCAAACGGGTTGTGTGAGGCGCTGATGACCACGCCCAGATCCAGCCGCAGCGCCCGCGTGAGGTAGGCCACGCCGGGCGTGGGCAGTGGCCCGACCAGCACCACATCACAGCCGGCGGCCGAAAAACCGCATTCCAGCGCCGCTTCGAGCATATAGCCCGACACCCGCGTGTCCTTGCCGATGAGCACCACCGGGCGCTCCACGCCATGCCGACGCAGCACGCGCCCGGCAGCATGGCCCAGGCGCAAGCCGAATTCAGGGACGATGGGGCTCTTGCCCACGCGTCCGCGCACGCCATCGGTTCCGAAATACTGTCTGCTCATCTTGGCTCCATCGCTTGAAGGTTGGTGCACTGTAGGCATTGGGTTGGATTTTGCCAAACCGCGATTGCGGGATGATGGAAGGCTGCCCTCAACCGCGCAAGGCCGTCCATACTTTCAAGGCGTCGACGGTGGCGGCAACGTCATGCACGCGAACGATCCGTGCGCCTGCGGCGACGCAAGCCAGCGCCGCGGCAAGACTGCCGGGAAGGCGGTCGGCAACCGGGCGCCCGGAAGTGCCGCCGATCATGGACTTGCGCGAAACCCCCACCAGGACTGGATAGCCGCAAGCCGTCAGCGCTTCGAGCCCCTGCGCCAAGGCAATGTTGTGAACCAGGGACTTGCCAAAACCGAAGCCAGGATCGAGGCAAAGGCGAGAGGCGGGAACGCCCAGCGCCAGGAGACCAGCAGTTCGCTGCAACAGAAAATCGCGCACCTCGGCCGCCACGTCGCCATAGTGAGGTTGGAGTTGCATGGTGCCGGGTTCGCCCTGCATGTGCATCAGACAGATGCCGGCTTGCGAAGCTGCGACGATGGTCTCGGCCCCGGGCATGCGCAGGGCATAGACGTCGTTGATGATGTCCACGCCCAGATCGAGCGCACGCTGCATGGTCTGGGGCTTGTAGCTGTCGACCGAAATCGGCACACCCCACTGCACGGCCTCGCGCAACACAGGCTCGATGCGCGCCCACTCGGTGTCGGCATCCACGGCGCGGGAGCCGGGACGCGTGGACTCGCCGCCGATATCGAGGATGTCGGCTCCCGCCTCCACCAGCCCGCTTGCATGACGGATGGTCGAGCTGGCGTCGTCATGCTGGCCGCCATCGGAAAACGAGTCCGGCGTGACGTTGACGATGCCCATGACCAAGGGGCGCGAAAGCGCCAACTGGAATCGACCCGCCGACCAGGGTTGAATCATGGAATGTCGATCAAGGCGTGGTTGGGTTGCCGATGAAAAAACGGCCCGGTGTCGACCGGGCCGTTGCTTCGAATGGGCGACTCAGGCAGCCGATGCCGATGGCGCGTCGGCGGGCAAGCCGCTGGGCCGCCCTGCGGCCGGTGGCTGCTGGCCCGTGGTGGTCGCACCAGGCGGTTTGGGCGCGCGCGGCGGGCGGCCCGACATGATGTCCTCGATCTGGTCGGAGTCGATGGTTTCCCACTCCAGCAAGGCCCGGGCCATGGCATGCATCTTGTCCTTGTTGTCCTCGATGAGCTTGCGTGCAAGCGCGTATTGCTCGTCGATGATGCGGCGAATTTCGCCATCGACCTTCTGCATGGTCTGTTCGGACACATGGGTGGTCTTGGTGATGGAGCGGCCGAGGAACACCTCGCCTTCATTCTCGGCATAGACCATCGGCCCGAGAGCATCCGACATGCCGTAGCGCGTCACCATGTCACGCGCCAATTGCGTGGCGCGCTCGAAGTCGTTGGATGCGCCGGTGGTCATCTGGTCCATGAACACTTCTTCGGCGATGCGCCCACCGAACAGCACCGAGATCATGCTGAGAATGCGGTCGCGATCCATGCTGTAGCGATCGTTCTCCGGCAACTGCATGGTCAGGCCCAGGGCGCGGCCGCGCGGGATGATGGTGACCTTGTGCACCGGGTCGGTCTTGGGCATCAACCTGGCGACCAGGGCATGGCCGGACTCGTGATAAGCCGTGTTGCGGCGCTCGTCCTCGGGCATGACCATGCCCTTGCGCTCGGCGCCCATCATGATCTTGTCCTTGGCGCGCTCGAAATCTTCCATCTCGACCAGCCGGCCACTACGACGGGCGGCGAACAGCGAGGCCTCATTCACCAGATTGGCCAGATCGGCGCCAGAAAAACCAGGCGTGCCGCGCGCGAGAATGTCGGCACGCACATCGGGGCCGATGGGGGCCTTGCGCATGTGCACGATCAGAATCTGCTCGCGACCACGAATGTCCGGAAGCTGCACATAGACCTGGCGGTCGAAGCGGCCAGGACGCAGCAGTGCCGGGTCGAGAATGTCGGGACGGTTGGTGGCCGCGATCACGATGACGCCGAGGTTGGTGTCGAAACCATCCATCTCCACCAGCATCTGGTTGAGGGTTTGTTCACGCTCGTCGTTGCCGCCGCCGAGGCCCGCGCCGCGATGCCGCCCGACGGCGTCGATTTCATCGATGAAGATGATGCAGGGCGCATGCTTCTTCGCCGTCTCGAACATGTCGCGCACGCGGGATGCGCCCACGCCGACGAACATTTCGACGAAGTCGGAGCCCGAAATGGAAAAGAAAGGAACCTTGGCTTCGCCGGCCACGCTCTTGGCCAGCAGCGTTTTACCTGTGCCAGGAGGGCCGACAAGCAAGACCCCGCGAGGGATGCGCCCACCGAGTTTCTGGAATTTTTGCGGGTCTTTGAGAAAGTCGACCAGCTCTTTGACTTCTTCCTTCGCTTCATCGCACCCGGCCACGTCAGCGAAAGTCACGGTGTTGCTGGATTCGTCGAGCAGGCGTGCCTTGGACTTGCCAAAACTGAACGCGCCCCCACGGCCGCCGCCCTGCATCTGACGCATGAAGTAGACCCACACGCCGATGAGCAGCAGCATGGGGAACCAGGAGATCAGGATCTGCATGAGGAAGGACTGCTCCTCGCGTGGGGCGCCGGTCACCTGCACGCCGTCCTTGATGAGGTCTCCCACCATCCACAAGTCGCCAGGCGAAGTCAGCGCATAGCGCCGGCCTTCGGTCGTGGTCACGTCCAACGTGCCGCTCTGATGCACGATCACCTTTTTCACGCGGCCTTGCTTGGCCTCTTGCATGAACTGGGTGTAGCTCACGGAGTCGGTCGGTGCCGTGCGATCGAACTGCTTGAACACGGTGAAGAGCACCAGCCCGATCACCAGCCAGATTGCAACTTTGGAAAACCATTGATTGTTCAAAACAGACTCCTGGGGCTCCAGTGTGGAGCAAACGAGTGAATCGCAGCACTCTCAATCTGCGCCCGATTCTAGGCGAATCAAGCCTTGACTCCTGTATTTCTCCGAGTAAACCCACAAGGCCGAAGGAAATTTTTAGCCTGTAACTATGAAAATTACCACAACAATAGCTTACTCAGGAATCGTCGCCGCCATTTTGCATTTTGGGATCCATCCCCAAAATGAACACCTCTGCCGAGCGGTCCCGCGAAGCCTTGGGTTTGATCGCCTTCACGATTTTGAACTGCAGTTTGAAACGGTTGACGATCTGGCTGAAATAGCCCGTGTGAAAGCTCTTGATCAGCATCACGCCATCATCGCTCAGCCAGTTGCGCGCAAAGTCGAGCGCGAGGTCGGCGAGGTGTTCGATGCGCGCAGCGTCGGCCGAGGCGATGCCCGAAAGATTGGGCGCCATGTCCGACAGCAAAACATCCACCCGCCTGCCCTGCAGCGCCGCTTCGAGTTGGGCCAGCACTTCGGCTTCGCGGAAGTCGCCCTGAATGAACTGCACGCCGGTCACCGGTTCCATGGGCAGCAAATCCAGCGCAACGACCGTTCCGCGCAGGCTGCCGTCGGGACTGGCCAGTTTGCGACCCAGGTATTGCGACCAGGCTCCGGGCGCGCTGCCAAGATCCACCACGACATGGCCGGGCTGAACGAGCTTGTTGGCTTCGTCGATTTCCTGCAGTTTGTAGACGGCGCGCGAGCGGTAGTTGTCCTTCTGCGCCCGCTTGACGAACGGGTCGTGCAGATGCTCGTTCAACCAGGCTTTCTTGAAACGATTTTTTTTCATGAGGACAGGTTTTTCATCGAGACATTTGAAGTTGCCGATGGCGCGGCAGGCAGAAGACGGATAATCCAGGCATGACCACCTTGCACCTCACACCAGCCGACCGAAGCACCAAGCGCGCCCAGGCCCATCCGCTCAAACCGACCGTGCTCATCGGCGACCAGGGTCTGACCGAAGCGGTCATGGCCGAAATTGATCGCGCCTTGTCGTCCCACGGGCTGATCAAGGTGCGTGTGGCCTCGGATGATCGCCTGGCCCGTGCCGAAAGCATGGAACGCATTTGTGAAACTCTCGGTGCCGCGCCGGTGCAAAGTATCGGCAAGATTCTGGTGCTGTTCCGGCCCATTCCGCTCGAACGCGATGACGCTTCAACGGGCAAAACCAAGGGCGCCGGCCCCAAGCAGGTGAAAGTTGTCGTGCCCTCCACCAGCCCCACCCACCGCGCCCGCATCAAACGCGTGACCGTGCTGGGGAACGAGCGGCTGACGGCCACGGGCAAGGTCAAGCGTGCCAAACCACGTCAATCCAGCATCAAAAAAATTCGTCTGGGCTGAAGTCGTTCCAGCGAGCCGCCAGAACCATCTGGCTCAAGCTCCGGCTCGCCATTCAGCTGCGGCCGGCAGCTTCCAGACATACGCAAAAACGCACACCGCCTGCAACAAATAGACCAGGCTTGCGGCTGCATGCCACATGCCGGCATTGGGTGCATGGCTGACGGCAGCTTGAATCAGGTTGGGCACTACGCCGAACTCGCCGAGCACGGCAAAGAAAATGCCGCCAAGCACCAGGAAAAAAGGCGTTGCCGCCGAGAGCGGCTGGGCGTGACGGCGCTCCAGCAAAGCCAGCACGATGCCGAGGATCACGGCGGCAAGGGTCATGAGATAAAACATGCGGCTGGCCACCATGGCGCCCAGCATCTTGTCCGGCACGATGGCAAAGGCCGTTGGCGCGCCGATCAGGCCAACGGCCGCCAAGCCGCCAAGCCACAAGGCTGCGAACAGGAAGCGCAGGCGCAAGTGCATGAGCGCGTTCATGCGTATTTCACCTTGACGATTTCATAGCCACGCACGCCGCCCGGCGCCATGACCTGGGCGATGTCGCCCTCCTCCTTGCCGATGAGCGCACGGGCGATGGGCGAACTCACCGAAATCATGCCCAGCTTCAAGTCGGCCTCATCGTCGCCGACGATCTGGTAGACCACGACATCGCCGCTTTCCTCGTCCGACAATTCCACGGTGGCGCCGAACACCACGCGGCCTTCGGCATGCAGTTCGGCAGGGTCGATGATTTGTGCCGACGACAGCTTGGTTTCCAACTCGGCAATACGGCCTTCGATGAAGCCCTGACGATCCTTCGCCGCTTCATACTCGGCGTTTTCCGACAAGTCGCCCTGTGCCCGTGCCTCGGCAATGGCTTGAATGACGGCATGGCGCTCAACGGATTTGAGACGCTGCAGTTCAGCCTTGAGTTTTTCCGCGCCACGGCGGGTCATGGGTGTGGGCATGGGAGATGCATCCGGTGATGGAGTTTCAAAAAAAACGCCGCAGCAGCGCACTGCCACGGCGATTCATCGGTGTACTTCTTCAGTGTGCCAAACGCAGCGACTGATGTAAAGCCTGCAGGGGATAGACCTCGAATTGCTGCAGGCATTTCATGCCTTCCACCGCGGCTTCGGCCCCTGCAATGGTGGTGAATGTGGCCACGCGGCTGGCCAGGGCGGTGATGCGGATGGCACGTGAATCGGCAATGGCGTTGCGCCGCTCTTCAACCGTGTTGACCACCAGCACGATGTCGCCGTTTTTCATCATGTCGACGACATTGGGCCGGCCTTCGGTCACCTTGTTGACCACTTCCACGGGCAGGCCAGCCGCCACCAAGGATGCCGCCGTGCCGCGCGTGGCCGTGAGCAGGAAACCCATGGCCACCAACTCGCGCGCGACTTCCACCATGCGCGCCTTGTCGTTGTTCTTGACGGACAGGAACACCTTGGCGCTGCCGGGAACGCCCGCCTCGGGCAAGCGCGAACCCGCAGCGATTTGCGATTTGACGAAAGCCTCGCCAAAGCTGCGGCCCACACCCATCACCTCGCCGGTGGATTTCATCTCGGGGCCGAGTATGGGATCGACACCGGGGAATTTGACGAAGGGGAAAACCGCCTCTTTCACGCTGAAGTAGCCGGGCACGACTTCAGCCGGAATGCGCTGCTGCGCCAGGGTCTGGCCGACCATGCAGCGCGCGGCGATCTTGGCCAGTTGCAGGCCGGTGGCCTTGGAGACGAAGGGGACGGTGCGGGAAGCGCGGGGATTGACCTCGAGCACGAAGATGCGGTCTTCGCCGCCGTCTTGCTGGATCGCGAACTGCACGTTCATCAAGCCCACCACATTCAGCCCATGCGCCATGGCCACGGTCTGGCGCTTGAGTTCGGCGATGGTGGTGGCCGACAGCGAATACGGCGGCAGCGAGCAGGCCGAATCGCCCGAGTGCACGCCGGCCTGTTCGATGTGTTCCATGACGCCGGCGACGAACACGTCGTGGCCGTCGCAGATGGCGTCGACATCGCATTCGATGGCATCGTTGAGAAAGCGGTCGAGCAGCACCGGCGAGTCGTGCGACACCTTGACCGCCTCACGCATATAGCGTTCGAGATCGCGCTGCTCGTGCACGATGTCCATCGCCCGCCCCCCCAGCACATAGCTGGGGCGCACCACCAGCGGATAGCCGATGTCCTCGGCCTTGGCGATGGCCTCCGCCTCGGAGCGTGCGGTGCGGTTGGCCGGCTGCAGCAAACCCAGGTCGTTGATGAGATGCTGGAAACGCTCGCGGTCCTCGGCGGCGTCGATCATGTCGGGGCTGGTGCCGATGATGGGCACACCCGCGGCCTCCAGCGCCAGCGCCAGCTTCAGCGGCGTCTGCCCGCCGTATTGCACGATGACGCCGGCGGGTTTTTCCTTGTCGACGATTTCCAGCACGTCTTCCAGCGTCAGCGGCTCGAAGTAGAGCCGGTCGGAGGTGTCGTAATCGGTGGAGACGGTTTCGGGGTTGCAGTTGACCATGATGGTCTCGTAGCCGTCTTCGCGCAACGCCAATGCCGCATGCACGCAGCAGTAATCGAACTCGATGCCTTGGCCGATGCGGTTGGGTCCGCCGCCCAGCACCATGATCTTCTTGCGGTCGGTGGGCTCGGCCTCGCACTCGTCCTCGTAGGTCGAGTAGAGGTAGGCGGTCTGCGTGGCGAACTCGGCGGCACAGGTATCGACCCGCTTGTACACCGGGCGCACGCCCAGCTCGTGGCGGCGCTTGCGCACGGCGCTTTCCGTGGACTTGAGCAGATAGGCCATGCGGCGATCCGAAAAGCCTTTGCGCTTGAGCCAGCGCAGGGTGTCGGCATCGAGCGCTTCCAGCTGGGTGCGCTCGAGCTGCAGTTCGGTATCGACGATGTCCTTGATCTGCGCCAGGAACCAGGGGTCGATGCGGGTGAGCTGGTGCACATCCTCGAGGCTGAAGCCCTGCGCCAGCGCATCGCCCAGATACCAGATGCGCTCGGGTCCGGGCTCGCCGAGTTCGCGCTCCAGCGTCTCGCGGTCGGTGGTTTTCTGGTTCAGGCCGTCAACGCCGACTTCCAGACCACGCAGCGCCTTCTGGAAACTTTCCTGAAAGGTCCGGCCGATGGCCATGACCTCGCCCACCGACTTCATCTGCGTCGTCAGACGTGAATCGGCCTGGGGGAATTTCTCGAAGGCGAAGCGCGGAACCTTGGTGACAACATAGTCGATGGTCGGCTCGAACGACGCCGGGGTGACGCCGCCGGTGATGTCGTTGCGCAGCTCGTCAAGCGTGTAGCCCACGGCCAGCTTGGCCGCGATCTTGGCAATGGGGAATCCCGTGGCCTTCGAGGCCAGCGCCGAGGAACGCGACACGCGCGGATTCATCTCGATGACGATCAGCCGTCCGTCAGCCGGATTCACCGCGAACTGCACGTTCGATCCGCCGGTATCCACCCCGATTTCGCGCAGCACGGCGATGCTGGCGTCGCGCATGACCTGGTACTCCTTGTCGGTCAGGGTTTGCGCCGGAGCGACGGTGATCGAGTCGCCGGTGTGCACGCCCATCGGGTCGAGGTTCTCGATCGAGCAGACGATGATGCAGTTGTCCGCGCTGTCGCGCACCACTTCCATCTCGAACTCTTTCCAGCCGATCAGCGATTCCTCGATCAACAGCTCACTGGTCGGCGAGGCTTCGATGCCGCGTTTGCAAATGGCCTCGAACTCTTCCGGGTTGTAGGCGATGCCGCCGCCAGTTCCCCCAAGCGTGAAGCTGGGGCGAATGATGGTGGGAAAGCCGATGGTCTTCTGCACGCCCCAGGCTTCGTCCAGGGTGTGGGCGATGCCCGAACGCGCCGAACCCAGGCCGATGCGGGTCATGGCCTGCTTGAACTTCTGCCGGTCCTCGGCCATATCGATGGCCTCGGGCTTGGCACCGATGAGTTCCACGCCGTACTTGGTCAGCACCCCGTTGTGGTGCAGGTCGAGGGCGCAGTTCAGCGCGGTCTGTCCGCCCATGGTCGGCAGGATGGCATCGGGCCGTTCGCGGGCAATGATGGTCTCGACCACTTGCCAGGTGATGGGCTCGATATAGGTGACGTCCGCCGTTTCCGGGTCGGTCATGATCGTGGCCGGATTGCTGTTGACCAGAATGACCTTGTAACCCTCTTCGCGCAAGGCCTTGCAGGCCTGGGCTCCGGAATAATCGAACTCGCAAGCCTGGCCGATGACGATGGGGCCGGCGCCGATGATCAGGATGCTGTGAATGTCTGTGCGCTTGGGCATGGGGCGATGCTGCTGGAATGCTGGAAAAAATCGGGTTGGATCACTTGATCGACGCCGTGGCGAGCCGTGCGCTGAAGGCCATGAAGGCCGCGCCCACCACGCCGGTGAGCGCGGCGGCAAGGCGGCGATGGCGGCGGAACGCCTCGGCCAGGCGCGAACCGGCGAAGATCAGCGTGGAGAGATAGAGCAGGCTGAAAAATTGCACGATGCCACCCAGGATGAGGAAGGACAGCGCCGGATGCGCATAAGCCGGATCGACGAATTGAATGAAAAACGAAATGAAAAAGAAAATGGCCTTGGGGTTGAGCAGACTGATGAGCAAGGCCTTGCCCAAGGGGTGCGCGGCGTCGACCCGTGCCGGTGGCGCGGTTGGCGCTTCGGCCTGCTTGTAGCGACGCAACGCGGCGCGCAGCATGTTGAAGCCGATCCAGGCGAGGTAGGCCGCACCCACCAGCTTGACGACGATGAACAGCCAGGCCACCGCCTCGAGCAGACTGGCCAGGCCCGCGGCGGCCAGCACCATGAGCACCGTGTCGCCGATGAAAATGCCGCAGGCACCGAGATAGCCCTGCTTCACGCCGCGCTGCGCGGCCACGCTCAGCACGTACAACGAGTTTGGCCCCGGCAGCAGCACGACGAACACCACACCGAGCACATACAGCCCGATATTGGTGATGCCGAACAAGTCGTGCATGGCGGCCAGACCCAGGCTTCAGGCCGCAGCCCGTTGACACTGCATCAAGCCAACAAAGCGGTCGAACAGTTCGCCAATATCGTGGGGACCTGGGCTGGCTTCAGGATGGCCCTGGAAACAGAACGCGGGCTTGTCGCGGAACTCAAAGCCCTGCAAGGTGCCGTCGAACAAGGAAACATGGGTGGTGCGCACATGCAGCGGCAGTGTTTCGGCATCGACAGCGAAGCCGTGGTTCTGACTGGTGATGCTCACTCGCCCAGTGTCGAGGTTTTTCACCGGATGGTTGGCCCCATGGTGACCGAATTTCATCTTGAAAGTACGCGCGCCTGCCGCCAAGGCCATGATCTGGTGACCCAGGCAAATGCCGAATATGGGCACGCCATGATCGATCAAGCTGCGGGTTGCGGCGATGGCGTAATCGCAGGGCTCAGGGTCGCCCGGCCCGTTCGACAGGAAGACGCCGTCCGGTCGCATGGCCAGCACCGCTTCGGCCGTGGTCTGCGCCGGCACCACGGTGACGCGGCAGCCACGCGAGGCCAGCAAGCGCAAGATGTTGAACTTGACGCCGAAGTCGTAGGCAACGACGTGAAAGCCAGGTTTGCCCAACTCGCCATAGCCCTGCTCCAGTGACCAAGTGGTTTGCCCCCAGGCATAGGGCTCGGCCGTGCTCACGACCTTGGCCAGATCCATGCCGGCCAAGCCAGAAAAACTGCGCGCCTTGGCAAGCGCTTGCTCCACATGGGCCGAACTGACGACTTGGCCGAGGGGCAATGCCATGAGGCAGCCGTTTTGCGCGCCTTTGCTGCGCAGCAGCCGGGTGAGTTTGCGCGTGTCGATGCCGGCCAGGGCAACCGTGCCCGAGCGCCGCAAATAATCGCCCAAGCCTTCGGTTTTACGAAAATTCGAGTCGAGTTGAGGCAGATCCTTGATGATGAGGCCAGCGGCATGGACTTTCGCGGCCTCCACATCCTCCTGGTTCACGCCGACATTGCCAATATGCGGGTAGGTCAGCGTGACGATTTGCCGACAATAACTCGGGTCGGTGAGAATTTCCTGATAGCCAGTCATGGCAGTGTTAAACACCACCTCACCCGTGGTTTCCCCGGCTGCGCCAATGGAAACACCGTGAAAGACCGAACCGTCGGCAAGGGCCAAAATCGCTTTGGGTTGCAACGGCAGCATTGATTTGTTCTCCGGGCGCGCTTGATGCGGCGTGGCTTGTTGTAGCGTTGAAAACATGCTGTGTTTGGGGTGCGTCGGGTGCGCAAACAACCCGTGTCCGAGCTCGACCCAGCATGACGCAAATCCTTGAAATTATAGCCGTGCCTCCCACTCGCCACCCCCAGCTTCGCACCAAGGTTGGCTTGCCCCACACATCCGGTGCGGCGTGTCGACCCCGCCTTGGAGGCGCCCCTCGACAAGCCGATACATTCGGAGGCCAGCCGACCCATCAGAGCCGACCTAGGGTGTGCGATGCTCTGAAAAATCCGTGAAATTCGCTTCTGCAGCCCATGTCGGTCGCGTCCCTGCGCGTGGTGTAAGTCCACAGCCCGGACAGGCTGAGGTACACGTGACTCAGCGTGCCACAGCGGACAGCCGAGTTGGGACAGTATCGCAGAGCGTTTGCAGGCCCTCAAGCTGCATGTAGCGGCGGTTGAGAGACCACTCGTCGTTTTGCTCCAGCATCATGGTGCCGACCAGGCGCGTGATGGAGGCATCGTTGGGGGAGATGCCGACGACGTTGGTCCGTCGCTTGATCTCGGCATTGAGCCGCTCCAGCGGGTTGGTCGAGTCAATCTGCGCCCAATGGGTTTTGGGGAAGGTCATGAAAGCCAGCACGTCGTGCTCGGCATCGTCCATCAGAGTGCCGAGCTTGGGGAACTTGCCGCGAAGCTGGTCGGCTACGGTGCGCCACTGGGCATGCGCGGCATCGGCGCTGTCCTGCACGAACACCGTGCCGATGGCCGCGCTGACCATGCGCCGCTGCGTCTTGCCGGCATGCGCCAGGGCGTTGCGCATGAAGTGCACGCGGCAGCGCTGCCAGGTCACCTCGCATGGTGTTTGAGCACCGCAGTGAGTACCCGTCATTGTGGGCGGCGGTGGAGTCGATCGCCCCCAAGATCGGCTGCACATCCCAGACCCTGCTGAGTTGGGTGCGCCGGCATGAACGCGACAGCGGCCTGCGTGATGGGCCGACCACGGCTGATGAGAAGCGCGTGAAGGACCTGGAGCGCCTCTGGCGAGCGAACATGCAGGTCTACGGTGCCGACAAGGTCTGGCGGCAACTGAACCGTGAGGGCATCGTGGTGGCCCGCTGCGCGGTGGAACGCTTGATGCAGCGCCTGGGCCTGCGCGGCGTCATCCGTGGCAAGGTGGTGCGCACCACCATCAGCGGCGCCAAGGCACCGTGCCCGTTGGACCGGGTCAACCGCGTCTTCAAGGCCGATCGCCCCACTCAGCTCCGGGTCTCGGATTTCACGCATGTCTCGACCTGGCAAGGCTGGCTGTCTGTGGCCTTCGTCATCGATGTGTTCGCCCGGCGCATCGTCGAAGGACACTCCAAGCTGGAAGCCATCCGCTGCCTCAAGCGATACATCGCGCGTGAGGTCTCCACCTTGATTCGACAACGAACCCGGGAGATCGCACAGACGCAATTCGCCGCTTGACAAATAGAAGAAGGGCGTCCAGGGCAGCCAGTACACCAGCACGCACTTCCAGGACCTGCTCAAGGAGCATGCAGCATGAGCCGCGCCGGCGAGGTCTGGGACAACTCGGCCATGGAGAGCTTCTTCAGCACATTGAAGACCGAACGTGTGGCACCAAAGCGCTACCGTACGCGCGACAAGATCAGGGCTGATGTGTTCTCGACTACATCGAGAGGTTCTGCAACCCGACGCGCCGGCATTCGACGCTCGGCTATGTCAGTCCAGTAGAGTTCGAGAACGCTCAACGAGCGTAGGTCGGTGTCAACGGAACCGGCAGCAGCCCACTGTCGAAACATCAGTCATGCGAAAAAAATATCAGTATCTGATGCACATCAAGAAAAAATTGCACAACAAGGTTCAGACTTCATGACTTATTTCACACTTTTTTCTTCATCCAAGCGGTTCGAGCCCTGACTTCAGAACAATTGCAAGCAGCGCGAAAGATCAAGTTGGAGTCCACGTCAGCATGGGATACGGCACGTCTCATTGCATGTCATACAGCCGGATTCAGGTCTGTGGAGACCTTCAGGCCATATCCGTTCGCTGACTTCGCGCCCCGGTACAGCTCCAAGACCCGATCTGACCGCAATCGTCATGTCATCGACCAGCACATTGAAGAAAGAGGCGTCATGAGCCTGTCCCACCGTCTCCTGTTGCAGCCGGCAGAGCAGCGCCTGGCCAACCTGCCGCTGCCGTGTTCCGTGCAGCTTCCCGGGGGCCAGCGCATTGGCGCCGTGCAGCCCCGACTGCGCCTGGTGGTGCGC
>NZ_JBTRXV010000062.1:0-24882 GCF_054608695.1 Thiomonas sp. | reverse complement strand
GCTCGGACACCCGGCAACTGCCGGTGCAGATGCTGCTCGAAGACGGTTCGTACCTCAGCGTCATCAGTCCCGCCGGCGTCAGTCGAGCCCAGGCGCGCGAGCAAGCCATGCCCGTGCGCGTGATCGAGTACGCGATGCCGGGTGATGGCGATGCCCAACCGCGCTACCGTTTGCTCACCACGCTGCTGGACGCCAGCGTGGCGCCGGCCATGGAGATCGCCGCGTTGTATCACCAGCGCTGGGAGATCGAGGCTGTCTTCGATGAGCTCAAGACCCACCTGCGTCAGAGCCGGCGTGTGCTGCGCAGCAAGACGCCGGAGTTGGTGCGGCAGGAGTTCTATGGCTGGATCCTGGCGCACTACGCGGTGCGCTGGCTGTTGCACCAAGGCGCTATCCGACACCGGCTGCCTCACGCGGCGTTGTCCTTCAAGGGGCATGTCGAACTGCTGCGACGCACCCAGCCCCGCTCCGGGGCCTTTCCCCCCAGAGCAGCCCAGGCGCAGGCACCGCTGGTTTCGTGAACTCCTGGCCGCCAGCGCCCGCATCCGCGCCACGCGAACGCTCGGCAAGCGCTCACCGCGCATGGTCAAGCGACGAAACTCACAGTACGCACCCCATGATCGCGGCGCACCGACGCATGTACCGTTCGACTTCACCCCGATTGCCCTTGAGCCAAGATCGTCTGCCCCACGGACCAGGATCAAACGACCGACGTCGTGGTCACCTTCAAATTCCTCAGGCGGCTTCATCTAAGTGAACAGTATTGGCCCACTACCCTTCTAGCGCTGCTGAATCAGCAAGCTCTGCAGCGCAACACCGACCGCACCCTCGATGTCGAACAGCGTCGAGCGCGTCAAACCAAGGCCGAAGTCCCCGTTTTCGGTGATGGCGTCGACGCCGATCCACTCGCCGGCAGGCGGCCGGGTCAGATACAGCGTCATGTCGGTATTGGCAAAGCGATAGCGATCGACCGGCAGAGTCCAGCTGATGCCATTGCCCAAATCCGCAGCGGCGCATACGCGCATCGCGGGCGAGTTCGGCCGCGCGGCAATCAGCGGCACGCGCAGCCGCAACCATGCGGCGGCCGGCCCGGGTTGGTCGATTCGTCCGGAAGCGATGCGCGACTCCATCGCCGTATAGTGAAAGGAGCGGATGTTCTGCATGCCGGGGATTGCCACTTTTGCGCTGCATTCATCGGGGCCCGGCAGTGAGCCGGAAGGATGCATGGGCAGCGGGAGATTCTGCCCTTTGACGAACAGCCCGACCGCACCGGCCACTTCCTTCTGCTCATGCCATAGCGATACCGTCACGCGCCGCACCGTCTTGCCGCCCGAAACGTCGAGCTCGAATGACAGCGGCGCGATCGGCACCGGGCGCAGCAATTCCACCGTCAGACGAGCGAGCAGCCACGCGGGATCTTCCATCGCCTGCTCGGCGATGTGCGCCAATAATCCCGCCGGCGCGCCTCCGTGCTGGGCGCCGCTATCCCACGGGCCGCGGCGACAAGTCGGTGGGGATGAACATCCGGCCATCGCGGTGGTAGATGGCATCGCCTGCGGCAATTGTCATGTCAGTCTCGCTTTCTGCAAATCGGCTGTCTTGCGCGGCCTTATTTCACGGCGTCCGCCAACATGTACCGCGCGTATTTTTTGCCTTGCCCCGGCGCTTCGTTCTCGGTGTGTTCACGCGAGCAGAACTGTTGGGTCCAGCGGCGAAACTTCATGGAGCGTTCACTGGGAGACCGAGACGACGGTGCCTTGAGCGATCGCGCACAGGCTCTCTTCGCCGTCTTCGACCGCGTAGATCTCACACTGACAGACGGCCTGTCGCTTCCCGACACCCTTCGCGTGAGCCCGAGCGACAAGAAGCGATCCGACCGCAGGCTTCAGATAGTTGATCTTGAATTCCGAGGTGAGCGCATTGCCGCCGAGCGCCAGCCCCCCAGCGAACGTGATCGAGTTGTCCGCAAGGTAGCTGATCACGCCCCCGTGGACGAAGCCGTGCTGCTGCTTCAGATGGTCAACGATCGGGATGCTCAATTCTGCGTTTCCGGGCCCTGATCTCGTGAGCTGAGCGCCCATGTACCGACTGAAGGGCTGAGACTCGAATACCTGGCGCGCAAACTCTTGTAGGTCGTCCACTTCACACCCCTTTAATCTGAAGTTCCTGCCGTTGTGTAGTCACGGCGGTCGATCTAACTGTCGGTAATTCTGTGTGGTAACTTCATCGTCGGCTCCGGTCGTCCACGGGGTCTTCGGACCCCATGGAGCTTCGATCCCGTACATCTCTGGGCTTGCCCCAGCCGGCTCGACCGGAGCCACCTTACACCGACCGCTCCGTGCCCCGCAAACGCCAATATCACTTGTCGGTCTGAGGCGGAGCCTCGTTAGTGTTTTGTCTGCGATTCACGGATGAACACCAAACGCCAGCACATCCAGATCACTGTCGCTCGCGTCCTGTTTCGGCGCAATCAGGTCGACACTCATGAACTGGCGAGCAGCAGCGATGCCGCCCCGATCAGCCTTGACCCGCCATCGCCAATCGCCCGCTTCGCACAGTAGCGCGGCCTGATAGGTACGCGCCATACCCCATGCGATACGGCGTCCGTCGCGTTCCATCGGTTCCTGCATCATCGCTTGCAATTCGCTCAGCGCGCTGCGCACACTTTGAGCGATGCCGTTGATTTCAGCATTCTCGATGCGGCCGAGCCGGCCCAGGATATCTTCCTGAAACGCTTTCCCCAGAGCCGGCTCCTTGCTGATTGCGCGAATCACGTCGGCCGCGAGCACCGAGGTCGTGCCTTCCCAGATGCAGTGCACCTGCACATTGCGCAGCACACGCGGAATCCCGGTGTCTTCGACATAACCGGCGCCGCCGAAGCTTTCGACCAACTCGCTCACCGCCCCGACGCTTTGGCGCGCGCAGGCCAGTTTTGTCAGCGGCGCAAGCAAACGGGCAAAGCCTGCTTCATCCTCTCCGTGTTCAGAACGGCCGAGGGCGGCCGCGGCTTCGAACACCAGCGCCAGCGCAGCTTCATACTCGGCGGATATTTGTGCCAGCCACGCGCGGTGCATCGGCCGCTCCGACAACCGGGCGCCGAGAACCTCGCGTTTTTGCGCGTAATCGCGCGCCAGGTCGAGCAGATAACCGACGCCCGCTACCGCACCGAGCGCGGCCCAGACACGCGCCACATTCAGCACGCCGGCGATTTTTGCCACGCCCCTCCCTATTCCGCCGACCGGCACGGCGACGGCGCCCTCGAGTTCAAGTTCGGCGGTGGGCAGCGCCTTCGTGCCGAGTTTGTCTTTCAGCCGGAGCACCCGAATGTTGTTCCAGCTGCCGTCGGGCCGGCGCAATTCGAGCAGAAACAGCGACAAGCCGCGGCTGCCGGCTTCCGCGCCTTCCGGCCGCGCCAAGGCCAGCGCGATGTCCGCCGTGGTCGCGGAGGTGAACCACTTTGTTCCATGCAATGCCCATTTTCCATCGCCGAGTTCGCGCGCGATGGTCGAGGTTCGGCCGACATCCGAACCTCCTTCCTTCTCGGTCATCCATTGGCCCGAAGTCCAGCCGTTGGTCCGCGCGGTCAGACGCGGCACATAGCGTGCCGCCAGCTCCGGATCGACATCCTGCAGCAAGCGGGCAGCGCCATCGGTCATCACGATCGGGCAACTTGCGAGCGCACTGACCGGGTCGAACAATTGGACGGCGGCGGCTTGAACGATGCGGCCGAAGCCGCCGTATGCGGATTCATAAGGCAGCGCGGTCAGTCCGATTTCCTGACCGATCTCGACCAGTTGCAGGAAGGCCGGGTCGACGTCGATGCGATCAATGCGTCGTCCCCATGCATCGAACGGCACGTGCCGTGGCGGATTGGATTCGGCTTTGTCGCCCAGAGCGGGCCATTCGGTCGCGCTGCGTTGCCCGATGCGTTCCAATTCCTGCAGCGCAGGGTCGAGCAGAGCAGGAGGGATCATTCGCTCCACCGTATAGCGGAGGGCGAAATCGGTCTGAAACCGGTTGCGCACAACAGGCGGCTGCTGAAAAAAATCACTCATTCTTCCTCTCCAATCGGTTGCATCCGATTCACGGATTTCTTCGTCTTCCGGATGCGCGCTCAGGGCATCTTGGCCGGACCCGGAGGTTCGCCCAAAGCACGTACGCAAAACTTGATGATGGATTCGATCACTGCGCCGCTCTCCGTCGGCTCGACCTGTCTTGCCAACGGGCCCACCAGCGCTTCGGCAAGGGCGCCGACAATCGCGGCCGCGGTGGTCGTCGCGTCCTGCGGCTCGACTTCGCCATCGGCTATGCCCTGCTCCACCACAGCGATGAACAAGTCGCGGTATAAGACGCGGTATTTCAGGCGGTCGGTTTCAATCAGCGGATCAACCGGTTCCGCCAGCAGCGACCACGCCAGCGTCGGCGCCGCCAGCGCGCGGCGGGAGAAGGTGTCGATGATGCCAGCCAGCCGTTCCCGCGCAGAACCCGGCATCCGCGCGGCTTTCCAGCAGGCGTCGATTTCGTGCTCGGTTGCGCGCTTGAAAACCTCGTCGAACAACACCGCCTTCGACGGAAAATACCGATAGATCAAGCCGGTCGATACGCCGGCATGGACGGCGATCGCCGGAATGCTGGACGCCGCGTAGCCTTCCTCGGCGACGACGGCCAAGGCCGCATCGACGATGCGGCCACGCGTTTCCGCCAGTTTTGCTTCGACCTTGGGGGTTTGTTTATAAGCCATTCAACAATTGAAACTCAGTTCATTTCTTATGTCAAGAAGAAATGAACTACGATTCACTTTTTTATCAGGCGCTTATGGCGCTGATCGCGCCTTGTCCTCCCGGGCGCTGGATGGATTTCCCCCCAAAGCATCCGCATTCTGTTCCGCTTCGCGAGCGACTCCGGCCGGCCGCAGTTCGAACGGCCGAGCGCGCCCAACTTCGTCACCATGAGCGCCTCGAACGGCGCCACGCTCGTATCGAAATACCATCCACGCAGCGGATTCCGGCCGTGGTTCAAGGCAATCCGCATCAACGTGATGAAGTCCCCCCTTGCCGAGGGCGATCGTATCAGCGTGATCCTCGGCGACAAGAGCCAGGGGTCCGCCGGTTGGCGCGTGCAGTCGCTGAGGGAACCGGCGTTCGAAGTCAGAGTGCAGGCGGACCCGTTCGGCGCCGTCGTCTACAGCGATGTCGCCGACGCCAAGCAGATCCGCATTGTTCCGGGCGAGCCCGCGCTGTGGAAGCTTATGCTGCCGACACTGGTCGGCGTCGGCGAGCCGTTCCGTCTTTCGGTGCGCAGGAAGACCGCTGCGGCAACCCGACGACGCACACGCACGGACGCTTTCGTCTTGCGCCAACCTCACCGATTGCCGGCCTGCCCGAGTGGATCGACATGACACCCGCATCGCACCCGATCGTATTCGAAGGCCTGAGAGTCCAGCCTCCCGGCGACCAGCGCATCGCATGGGCGGACGAGAACAAGCAGACGCGCGCTGTCTCCAATCCGCTGCGCGCCATCGCAAATCCGTTGCACCGTCTGCCGTTTGCGAGCATGGCTGTAGTCGAAGCGCCACCACTTTTCTTACCGTCAGGGCGGACCAGCAGATAGAGCCCGTCGCCGTCAAACAGGCGCTGCGGCTTGTCGAGAGGTTGCGCACACCTGAGGGTTGCGCACACCTGAGCGCAGCGTCAGTCAGTCAGAGGCCATGTGCAATAACTCGTTTTTCGCGTAGAGGAGAGTTACTGCATGAATTGCTGGCAACGCAAGGAACAGGATGAAACATCAGGCAACGCCCTTTCGGGCTAAGTACCTGATATTTCATCTGTTTTTGTTTTGTTTGAAGCGTTGTGGAAACGCCTGAAACGTGCTAATGGTGGAGCCGGGGGGAATTCCATGCGCGTCAATAAAACGTAGCATAAAATTAACAATCAATCAACAATGGATCAACATTTCTCTCGTGTTTTCAGATAGTTGTCCCCTCTAAATACCCATAATATCAACAAGGGTAAACAGAGCAATATCAAGCAATCAACTTGCCAGAGTAAGATCGAAAGTAAGAACTGATGGCGTTCTTACCGCGCGACATCGGTACGGGTAAACCCTTTATTCCTGTTAGGTTCCCAACGGCGGAACTGAACCCGCGTCCCACACATCCTGATCCTGCTTTGTACATATTCAACAAACTTTCCGCTCGCCAGGTTGCTGGTCTTCCCGCTGGGTTCCACAGCGACGGCGGCAACCTCTACATCCGAGTCAAAGAATCCGGTGCTCGATCCTGGGTGTTTCGATACCGGGCTGAAGGGAAGGTGCGTGAGATCGGCCTTGGCCCTGTGCACGCCCGCAGCCTTGCCCAGGCGCGCGAGATCGCGGGCAAGATGCGCAACGCACTGCTTGATGGCGCTGATCCAGCAGGAGTTTTAACCCGCCGACCCAAATCAACTTCGTCGTCGTTCAAGGCTATTGCTTCGGATCTCATCAAAGCAAAGACTGCCGGCTGGACGAACGAGAAGCACGCATGGCAGTGGACGAACAGCCTGGAGAAATTCGTCTACCCCAAAATCGGCGCTCTCGATGTCTCTGTTGTCGATACCGATCACGTCCTCGACGTTCTCAATGCGATCTGGACAGAAAAGCACGAAACGGCGACCCGCGTGCGCCAGCGCATCGAAGCCGTGCTGGACGCGGCGAAAGCCAGGAAGCTGCGCACCGGCGAGAACCCGGCTCGCTGGAAAGGGCATCTGGACAAATTACTTGCCGCCATTCCGAAGTCGCAACGGGTTGAACACCACCCCGCCATGTCCTGGCAAAAATTGCCGGCGTTCATCGCCCAACTTCAAGCACGCGATGCTGTCGCCGCCCGATCCCTAGAATTCCTCATCCTCAACGCCAACCGCACGGGCGAGGTCATCGGAGCGCGGTGGTGCGAAATCAACCTGGATTCCGGCCTGTGGCTCATTCCAGCCCCTCGCATGAAAACCAAGCGGGAGCACCGCGTTCCACTATCCAAGCGTAGCCTGGAGATTCTTGCGTTACTCAAGGGTCTGGATGACGAGTTTGTCTTCCCTGGTGGACAAGCCAAAAAGCCAATCAGCAACCAAGCCATGAACGCGCTGATGGACCGCATGAAATGTACCGACGTGTCGGTTCATGGTTTCCGCTCCACGTTCCGGGACTGGGTGTCCGAAGCGACCAACTTCAGCCCCGAACTCGCTGAAATGGCTCTAGCGCATACGATCAGCAATAAAGTTGAGGCTGCCTACCGGCGCGGCGACCTTCTTGAAAAACGCAAGGAGCTGATGAACGCGTGGGCTGAGTACGCCCTTTCAGCCGTTGGCCGCTAATCATCCCTTTCCTTGCCTGCTGCCCTCGCACGTCTGCAAAGAGCACTTGCCGCCGTTCAGTCGGCAATGCGGAACAGCGGGATGAACATCGGCGACGGATCTGGGCTCTTGTCGCCAACCAGCAGCGTGAAACCGAGCTTTTGGTAGAAGTCCACAGCCATCGGGTCGGCATCCAAGTACATACCGAAGCTGCCAACCTGGTTTGACACAGACTTCGTAAGTGCCAGCGCATGTTTCATCAGCCTGGAGCCGAGTTGACGCCCTTTGTAGTTCTTGTCCATGCCCAGCATGACGAGCCTTGAGCATGGAATTTTTCGGGGCAATGATCCAAGCTGCAAGGCGGAGAGCGATGACACATCAATCATATGCTGAGCAATCGTGTAGAAGCCTACGAAGCGGTCCCCTTGCGATGGGTCTGTCAGCACATAGGCCACACTCAAGTTTTTCTTGGTCTGCGACTTCAAGCTGTTGTGCACGAACGAATTGATGACGGCGTGTTCGCAGTCGAACTGCTTTTGCCCTGCATAGATCAAGCCAGGGTCGTACCGCGAAAGTTCAACCGTTACACCGAGCTTCATTGCTGCTTCGGGAAGTCGGGTAAGGACATCAAATCTTTCATGGCCTTAGTTGGCTGTTGCGGATGCGTCAACAATCGGACCAAGGCTGCTTGGCCTTGCTTTGTCAACGTGATGCTGGCGTGCTCACTGAGTACCTTGCGGGCTTTTTCGATGGCAGGGCCAAGCACAAATGAAGTCAAGTCCAACCCATCCAACGCCGCGGCCTGACTGAGCATGTCTTTCATGTCGGCCGTGGTTTTGAATTCCATGCGCGCCTGGCGCAGATGCAGTGTGGTTGTTTCCATGGGAAGTTCCTCCGCGTTAGGAGAGATGTTCATTGTACGGCTGATGCCCGTATGAGTCCATGCAGCCAAAAAGCCGTTGAAGCAACCGACTTCCTTGCCCCTGCCTTTGCCTTGACGCCGCGCAGCGGGTGCCATGCCTGCCGCGTCCATCACGCTTTGCGCCCCCCCGGCATAAGCACATGCCGGGTGCGGTTCACGGACTTCCCAATCCTTTGCCGTGATTCGTGGGTGGTGCCAACGCACCCGGCTCCTATCCCCTGGAGCCAAGCATGCGCATCATCATCGCCGAGAAACCCTCTGTCGCCCAAGCCGTCGCCGGCGTGCTGGGCGGCGCCCGCAAGTCGGATGGCTATATCGATTGCGCGGGATCAACCCGCGTGACCTGGTGCTTCGGCCATCTGCTGGAGCAGGCCAAGCCTGAGGACTATGTGGACGGCGGCAAGGTGCTCGCCTCCCATCTGCCCATCATCCCGGATCGCTGGCAACTGCAGCCGCGCGATGGCGGCGCTGGCAAACAGGTCAAGGTCATTCGTGATCTGCTCAAGGATGCCACCGAAGTCGTCAACGCCGGCGACGCCGACCGCGAAGGCCAGTTGCTGGTGGACGAGGTGCTGATTCACCTGGGCTGGCAAGGCAAGACTTCGCGCCTGTGGCTGTCCAGCCTGGACGACGAAAGCGTGCAGCGCGCCTTGGTCACCATCAAGAGCAATGACACCATGCGCCCTCTCTACGACGCGGCACTTGCCCGCCAGCGCGCCGACTGGCTCATGGGCATGAACTGCTCCATCGCCCTCAGCCGCAACCTGCAGGCCTGCGGCGTGCCAGGCGCCTGGAGCATTGGCCGGGTGCAGACCCCGACCCTGGCGCTGCTGGTGGATCGCAAGCGCGACATCGAGCAATTCAAGCCTCGCGACTTCTACCAGGTCGTGGCGCACCTGGATGGTGGCATCAAGGCCACATGGCAAGTTCCCGCTGATGTGGTTGACGAAGACGGACGGCTGCTGGACAAGGCCCACGCTGACGACACCGCCATTCGGATCCGCAGCAAGGCCGCACGGGTGACGAAGTTCACCCGCAAGACCGCAGAGCGCGCAGCCCCCTTGCCCTACACCCTGGGCGGATTGCAGAAAGCCGCCAGCAGCCGGTTCGGTATGTCGGCCAAGGACACCCTGGCTGCAGCACAGGAACTCTACGAAGCCAAGATCACCACCTACCCGCGCACCGACTGCGCCTACCTGCCAGTAGAAATGCATGGCAGCGCCGGCAGCATTCTCAAGGCGATTGGCACAGAAGGCATTGCCGGGCTGGACCCGGCGCGCAAGCACGCCGCATGGAACACCGGCAAGGTCGAGGCGCACCATGGCCTGATCCCGACTGGACAGAACCCGGATGCGGTGAGCTTGTCGTCGAACGCCAAGCGCGCCTTCGATCTCATCCGTGAGTCCTTCATCCGCTTGTTCATGCCGCCTGAGAAGTACGAAACCCGTGAAGCACTGTTCGACATTGACAGCCTAGGCTTCAGGGCTGCAGCGCGCATCGTGCTGGAGCCGGGCTGGACGAAGCTGGGCGGCAAGGATGACGACGAGGGGCAAGAACAAGGTGAGGCTCAAGGTGCACTGCCAGAGCTGCGCGAGGGCGAGGCCCGCACCTGCGAACGCGGTGAGGTCGTTGCCAAGCGCACCACGCCGCCCAAGCCCTACACCGATGGCACCTTGATCGCCGCCATGACTGGCGTGCATAAGCTGGTCACCGATCCGAAGCTCAAGGCAAGGCTGAAAGAGACTTCAGGGCTTGGCACCGAAGCCACCCGGGCCTCAATGATCGAAGTGCTGATCACCCGCGAATATGCCGAGCGGAGCAAAAAGGACATCGTGCCGACGGATCGCGGCGTGCAACTGATCGACATGCTGCGCAAGGTCGCGCCTGATCTGGCCGACCCTGGCTACACGGCGCTGCAGGAAGACGCACTGGCCGATATTGCGGCAGGGCGTGCGCCGTTTGCGGCCTTCATGGATTCTCAGGGCCAGGCCGCACGCAGCTTCTCACGCACCTTGCTGGACGGCAAGCTGACGGATCAGCAACT
Source organism: Thiomonas sp. (assembly GCF_054608695.1). Lineage (NCBI taxonomy): Bacteria > Pseudomonadati > Pseudomonadota > Betaproteobacteria > Burkholderiales > Thiomonas > Thiomonas sp. The sequence goes on along the minus strand of NZ_JBTRXV010000062.1, from coordinate 14,594 downwards.
GGTGCTGCACGCCTGTCCGGCCTGCGGTGGCGCACGGTGCGCAGCACTCAAGAGCAAGGCAGGGAACGCCTATCACCGATGTATGGACTGCCAGTCGGCATTTGGGAATGAAGGCGGCAAGCCTGGGAAACCGTTTGAGGACAAGCCTGCTGGCGAAGCTGGCCAGAAGGCTGCGGGTGCTGCCGCGGCTGGGCCACAGTGCACCGCATGCAAGAAGCCAACCTTCAAGAACGAGACCAAGACCGGCAAGGCTTACTACCGCTGCGGCGGCTGCAAGGGGGCTTGGTGGCCGGATAAGCAGGACGGCAAAAAGCTTGGGGCGAAATGGGAGCCGATGAAATGATCAAAAAAATCATCGAAGTCGCAGTGGGTATCGAGCTGGCGCTGCTGCTTTGGCGCTTGCTGCACCTGTTGTTCGCGCTGGTGCTGCTCGCCCTGGTGATTCACTTCACCATCGGCTTCACGCTGGCGCTGGAATTCGTGCGCGCAGCCGTGGCGCATGCGCGGTACTTTTTTCAGAGCCTGGCGGGGGCTGGATCGTGAAGGACTTCGAGGAATCAGCCTGGTTCATCGGCGCCATGGCCGCCGTCGCGATCATTGCCGCGCTGGCGTTGATCGCCAGCATCTGGTTCGGCATGCTTGGCGGGGCTGCGCGATGACGCCCATCGCTTTGCTCCACCAGTGCGTGCCAAAGGTGGCAACGGTCACCATGGCGGCCATCGTTCAGCAAGAAAGTGGTGGTAATCCGCTGGCCATTCACGACAACACCAGCGGCCAGTCTTACCGCCCGCGAGGTCTGGTCGAGGCGGTGACGATTGCAAGGCAATTGATCGCATCGGGCCATTCCGTCGATCTTGGCCTGGCGCAGATCAACAGCAAGAATCTCCCAGCACTCAGCGTGACGCCCGAATCGGTCTTTGATCCGTGCACGAACCTGCGGGCTGCGCAAACCATTCTCTTGTCAGGATGGCGGCAGTCGGGTGGCGATCTTCGCGGGGCTTTGTCGGTCTACAACACAGGCAAGGCCAGCGGCCCGGTGGGGGCGAACTATGGCGCGGGTGTTTATGCGAAAGCCGGGGTTGTGGTTCCGGCAATTCCGGGGGGCAGGCTGGCGAGCTGGGTGAGTAACGCGATCATGACGCCAGCAGTCGCTGCCGACCTGCCGCCTGTCCGCCCGGTTGTGACCTGGACGCCCCAGGCCAGCCCGCTGTCGCCCGTGGGTGGCGGGCTGGCTGCGGCGCGTTGGTAATCGCTAGGTCAACGCAGCGCGACTCGATGATATTCGTGCTCTCTTATGACAAGTGGTTTCATCCCCTCTCGCGGGATTTCAACTCTTGATTTGACTGTTCCAACTCGAACTGTTGACAACAAATCATTGAGCTCGCCGAGTGCCCCCGCTTTTTTGGCTTTAGCAACAATCTCTTTTTTGCGAGCCGATCTGATATTTGTTATCTGGCGCGGCGATTGCCCGAGCGCATCTGCAAGCACTTCGACTTGCGAATCAAACAAGGAAAAATCGGCTTCCTCATTCATGCCTATTTTTGCAAATAATTCTACATGCTGTCGCGTTGTTTCGAGCCTTTCCTGCTCGTCCCTACCCGCGCAAAATTCTTGCTCAATTATTTCAGTTATATGATCGTCGTCGTTCAAGGACACGGCGATTTGCGGCCCATAACCATCTTGTATAATCGAATACTTGCAGTATCTTGCGATTGAGAAAAACTGACCATCAAAATCAAGGAAGTGACGGTTTTCTTCGTCCGGGTCCTGCTCGCCCGGCCTTTTGTTCAAATAGTCAATGACGCGAAAAACAATTTCAGCCGCCATCTCATCAGCGTCAGACCCGCAGCCCCAAAATCGCGCTACTTTGTGGGCGCACGCAAGCATCGCGTCGCCCGGCCAGCTTAGAATTGGGGTTGTTTTTAGCCTTTCGGGGTAAAAATAGTTTCGGCTTGCGTAACGTGCGCTCATGACAAACTCCTTTGGTGGTTGATAAATCAGGAAAACAGTGTGTCAAAATCAATCTGAATTTGCCGGGCGTCGGCGCTTTGGCGCTTTTGCTCTAAAATTGACGGCATAATGACGGCAGCAATGCGAATTGCCCAAGCGCCGAGGCACAAAATGAAGTGCATGAAATCGGCGCTGACTTGTCCTTTCACTCTTTTCATTCTTTTCGCCATGCACTCGATCGCAAGTGCAACGTGCCTCGAAGTGATCAGGCCTGTGCGAAATCGCGTTTTTGATGCCAGCGAAAATTGAGTTGCGAGTTTCCGAATCGCGCGCGGCATGTTGTGAAGCTTGTTGAAGGCGGACGCTGAATTACAGCGGTCGAATAGAATCTCCGCGATTTCGCGCCGCGGCGCGGCGGCGATGTATCGTTGAGCTAACTGCAAAGCAGTGATTCGAATTCGCTTGATCGCTGACATGATCTGCTCCTTGATAATTGACGGTTGACACAGAACAAAGCGTAGCGATGCGCTTATCACGCCGCAACTAAACATAATCAATTGGCATATAACAAATAATAATTGATACACAACCACAAAGAATCAACAAACAATACACAAACAATATCGTTAACCGTGTTTTGGTCTGCTGCTGACGCTCTTCTGGTTACAAATTCGTTCAATCTCGTGTGGCAGCACGGTTTGCGCCGCCCGCTGATAGTCCTGCATCAACTGGAGCAAAGAATGAGCGCGCACGAATCCACGACCAAAACAAGGCAAATTGAGGCACTGAAGCGCGCCATGGGCGCGCAAATCCTGGGGTTCTTGTCTGACCCGCAAGTGGTCGAAATCATGCTCAACCCAGACGGCACCCTCTGGGTGGACCGATTGGGTGTCGGCATGGTGTGCACCGGCAAGGTCGAAGCGGTGCAGGCGCTGACCATCGTCAACACAATCGCCGCGATGCTCGACACCGTCGTCACCGCCCAGCACCCGATTCTTGAATGCGAACTGCCGCTGGACGGCAGCCGCTTCGAGGCGCTGATCCCGCCCTTGGTCGAGAGCGCCAGTTTTGCATTGCGCAAAAAGGCACTGCTGGTGTTCTCGTTGGAAGACTACGTCGCCAAGGCCATCATGACGCACGCCCAGCGCCAGGCGATCGAGGAGGCCGTCGCCGGGCGGCTGAACATCCTGGTGAGCGGTGGTACCGGAACTGGCAAAACGACCTTGGCCAACGCCATCCTGGACTGCGTTGCGCGGGTCGATGCTGGACATCGCGTTGTCGTGATTGAAGACACGCGTGAACTGCAGGTCAACGCTGAGAACGTCGTGTTCCTGCGCACCAGCGACAGCATCGACATGACCCGGCTGCTGCGCGCCACCATGCGCCTGCGGCCTGACCGCATCGTCGTCGGTGAGGTGCGCGATGGCTCAGCCCTGGCACTCCTGAAAGCTTGGAACACCGGCCACCCTGGTGGCGTCGGCACTGTGCACGCGAACGACGCCAGCGCCGCGCTGATCCGCATCGGCCAGCTCATCCAGGAAGCGGGCGTGCCACCGAACCCCGAGCTGATTGCCGAAGCTGTCAATGTCGTCGTATCCATCAAGCGCACCGCCACAGGCCGCAAGGTCGAGGAAGTGGCCGCAGTGCGTGGCTGGTCGGCCAGCGGCGGGTTTCATGTCGAGAGGCTGGCTTGAAAGCGCGCCATCCTGCAAAATGCTCGTCATGCACAGCGCCAACAAACTCGATCTCGCGGCTGGGCATTTGAATGCTGCGACCGGCCCCATCGTTGAGCCAGGGCATCTTGCGCTTGCCTTGCGCGATGGCAGCGTGGCGCATGTTGAGGCGGGCGGGCAGACAGCCGCCGTTCACGGCCTGCTGCACAGCCTGTTCATTGAGATCGACCCTGCCCTCATCCTGAGTTGCGCCAGGGAGGCCGGAACGGACTGGAAGCATGTCAACAGGCTGTATGCCGAGACCCTGGCCGACGGGATGCCGCGCGTCCGGGCCTGGGAACGCCTGGTCGCGGATCGGACATGACCACGCACGAAGACGTTTCGCGCTTCAAGGCTGGCGGTTCCTGGCTTGAACTCGCCCGCATCGCAGCCGACATGGTGGCCGATGCCGAGCACCGCGCGGGTGGCGAGATGAAGCCGAAGCTCGGTGGCGGCACACGCCTCATGCTCGCGTTCGAGCATCGCATCAGCGACGACATCGATCTATTCATCCGCGATCCGCAATGGATCGGCTATCTCACCCCCAGGCTGAACGACCGCTTCGAATCCGTCCTCTCGGGTTACGAGGAATCGGCGTCGTCGCTGAAGCTCAAACTCCCATCGGGAGAGATCGACTTCATCGTGAGCATGTCCCTGCTCGGACTTGCCGATGAACGCTCTCCAGCGTCCTCGTTTGCCCTGGAGCCTGTGGATGAAGTTCTGGCAAAGAAGTTGTTCTACCGGGGGTGGGCACTGACACCGCGCGACCTGTTCGACTGGCGGGCCGTGGTGGCACGCAGCCCAGCCGGACATATCGCCAAGGTCATGGCCCCGCTGTTGCGTGGCGACCGCCTGGACGCGCTGCGTGACGCCTTGCAGTCCATGTCCACGTCTCGCGCTGCGGCCGCGTCTTGGGACGCGATTCAGGCGCCCGACAAACCAGCACTGGAGACGTGCATCGATTGGGCCCTGAAGCAAACCCAACGCTACGCGCACGAACCCAGACCTCGCGTCGAACGACCCAGCAAAGAACAGCAAGACAAAGATGTAGGACGCTGACCTTCTGTCTTGTCCCTGTCTTACCTTTGTTTTTGTGCCGCGCAGCGGTATGCCTTGCCTGCTGTCGACCGCGCAAGCGCCAGCTTTGCGCCCCCCGTGCATAAGCCCGTGAGAGCAACACCATCACGGAGCCCTTCATGCCTGCCGCACCCAAACCCCAGCACACCCCACGCGACCGTTTTTTTCACTTCCGCATCTCGACCCCCGAGATCGAGGCCATCAACCGCCACGCCGCGCAGGCCGGCATGCGCCCCGGCGTCTTCGTGCGCGACCTGGCTCTATCCGGCGGCAACCTGCGCATCGTGTCCCGCGTTGATGAAAGCGCAGTATTTGAGCTGCGCCGTCTGGGGGCCATGCTCAAAAGCCTGTACCCCAAAGAATCGAACTGGACGAACGAAGAAAAGCGCGCTCACTGGGCAGCCATGAAGGCCGTGCTGGAGCACGCCCGCAAGCTATCCGGTGAAGACGATGCCGGCGGTGAGCATGGGGATGCCTGATGCTTGCCAAAGTCGTCCACCTGTCGAACAGCCGCGCCGGGAAGGTCTCCGCGCACCACGGCGTTCAGTACATCTTTCGTCAGGGCGCACAGGACCACGCGCTGGAGCGCGATGTCGCTGGCGGCAGCTTCAACCTGGAGCTCGGCGACCTCGATCTGGCCGACCCGCTGGACCGCGATCTGGCGATCCGCATGATGGACTACACAGCGGAATCTGGCCGTGTGCGCAACCGGTTCACCAGCAATCCTTTTTATCACTATGTCCTGTCCTGGCGCGATGGTGAGCATCCAACGCCGGAGCAGTGCCAGCAAGCCGCCGCGCACACATTAAAGGCGCTCGGTTTGCATGAAAATCAAACCGTGTGGGGCCTACACACCGACCGCGATCATCACTGGCATATTCACATCCTCGCCAACCGTGTCCACCCCGAAAAGCTGCACCTGGCTGGCCCGCCCAAGCTCGATTTTTTGGTGCTGGACAAAGCCTGTCGTGAGCTTGAGATCAAGCAAGGATGGACGCACGACAACGGCCCGCACGTCGTCATCGACGGCACGATCACCCGTCTGAGCAAATCCCAGCGTCAGCAGTTGGGGCTGGGTGGCAAGAAGGATCGCGCACCGACGCCGGGCGCCAGGGCTGCGGAAGTCCACACCGGCGTGCCCAGCCTCTCGGACTGGCTCACCCAGCGCGCCAAAGATGAGTTGCTGGCCGCGCAGTCCTGGGATGAACTGCACCAGGTGCTGGCCGAGCGCGGCTGCTCCATGCGGCTGCACGGGGGCGGGTTGGTCATCGAAACGGCGCTGCCCGATGGCCGCACCACCAGCACCAAAGCCAGCGGCGTGCATTACAGCTTGAGCCTGGGACGGCTGGAAGCGAAGTTCGGCAAGCCCTTTCTTGACCCTGCATTGGATTTGCCTGAGCGCAAAGCGCAGCCCGCGAAGACCTATGCCCATTTCGTCGAGAACGTACGCGCTGGCACCGAACCCAGCTTGCAAGACATCCCTGGGCGCACCGGCTCAACTCCCGAGCGCCAGGCCAAGCGCGAAGCCCGCGCACTGGCCCGCAAGGCGCTGGCTGACGCCTACAAACATGACCAGGCGTCGCAGAAACTCTCCCGCAAGGCTCTGGTCGGTGGCCTGCGCATGCACCACAGAGATGAGCGCAGCGCGCTGCGTCTGGAACTCAAAACCATCAAGCCCGCACGCCTTGCCGAGATGACCGCCCTGCACGGCAGCAAACAGATTGCGCAGGGGCTGTGGGCCGTCGAGGCCGTGGTGCGCCGCCAGGAGTTGCAACGCCGACAACTGACGGAGCGCACATCGATCACGAAAGATGCGCCGCGCCTGGAATGGCCCGAATGGCTGGAGCGCCAGGCCGCGGCCGGTGACGATGCGGCGGCTGCGGCCCTGCGCGGCATGAAGTACCAGGACGGGCGCAAGCGCAGCAAGGACAAGAACGGCTTCGAAGGTGAAGACCTCGATCCCTTGCGCGCAGATCGTGCCGATAGCCCTTCCGCCGGATCCATTGGCGGCGCACCAACCAACCCAACCGCAGGGGCAAGGAAAGCCTTTGCCCTGGAAGCGGCCCGCATTCACATCGACCGCCTTGCGCAGCGCATTGAGTACCACGACCGTGAGGGGCTGGTGCGCATGACCGATTCCGGGCCGCGCATTGACGTCCACATTGCTGACGCCGACACCATTGACGCCGGGTTGCTGCTGGCGGCACAGAAGTTCGGTGGTGAGGTCTACATCACGGGCGATGCCGCATTCCGTGAGCAGGCAGCACGCCAGGCCGCGCGCCTGGGTGTGGGCGTCCAGGATGCCGATCTGCAGCACGTTGTCCAGCAGGAGCGCGCCCAGATCGAGGTCGAGCGCACACCCGCACGCGGGGCGCAGCGCGATCCACGTGCGCGGTGATCGCGGTTTGCGCCCCCTTGCCATAAGCATGCATGCAGGCCCCGAGTCTGGGGTCTGCGCCACAGGTTACGAAAGGACCCCATCATGAAGCTGCTCAAATTCGCCACCGTCCGCCATCTGCGCGCCACCGTCGTGCGCCGTCTGTCCCTCGCCGCCGCCGTGTTCATGGCCACCAGCGTTGAGGCCATGGCGTCGACCTCGGGCGGCCTGCCCTGGGACACGCCGATCCAGACCCTGCAGAACGACCTGACCGGGCCTGTGGCCACCGGCATCTCGGTGATCGCCTTCCTCGCCGCCGGCGCCGCGCTGGTGTTCGGCGAAGAGCTGGGCGGCATCGCCAAGAAGGCGCTCTATGTGGTGCTTGGCGTGGCGATGATCGTGATGGGCAACAAGTTCCTCTCCGCCCTGGGCCTTTCTGGCGCCGTGATCTGAGGCCCGCGCCATGGACGAGCAGGACGACATCTCCGCGCCGATCCACGGCTCGCTCAACCGCCCGCTCTTGATGCTGGGCGGCGAGCGAACCCTGGTGCTGGCCCTCATGACACTGGCGGGAGTCTTTGTGTTCTCGCTGGCCAAGCTGTGGGCGGCGGGGCTCGGGATCGGTCTCTGGGTGCTCGGCACCTGGGCGCTGTCCCGTGCCGCCGTGTTCGACCCGCAACTCTCCAAGACAGGGCGCCGCTCGCTGGCGTTCAAACGCTTTTACCCCGGTCGCGCCACGCCGTTCGGCAAGTCGCGCGAGTGGAAGTAATCCAAAGAATCCGAAGGAATCACCATGCTCGCTCTGAAAGAATTCCGTGACCGCTCCGCCGGTCTGCCCGATCTGCTGCCCTGGGCTGCGCTGGTGGACAACGGCGTCGTGCTCACCAAATCCGGCGCGCTGCTGGCCGGCTGGTGGTATCAGGGACCCGACCTCGATTCGGCCACCAAGGGTGAACTCAAGGGCATGGCCGCGCGCATCAACAGCGCGTTGTCGCTGGACGACGGCTGGGTGGTGAACTGCGACGCCATCCGCCAGCAAGCTCCTGGCTACGCCGCCAAAGGGGCCTTTCCCGACCGCACCACGAGGCTGCTGGATGACATGCGTCGCGCCAAACACGAAGGCCAGCATGCAGGGTTCGAGAGCCGCTTCGCGCTCACGATTTCCTGGTTCCCGGACCCGGACGCCGCCGACAAGGCCGCTGCCATGTTCATCGACGGTGGTGAGAAGACGGGCGTTGCCGCGCGCAATCTGCAGCGCTTCAAGGACGGCATCCGCGAAGTCGAATCGCGCCTGTCCACCGTGGTCAAAATCCATCGCATGGTGGACACCGTGGACGAGGACACGGATGTAGTCACCAGCGATCTGCTGGGATACCTTGAATCCTGCGTCACGCTCCAGGTGCCGCGCCCTGTGCGCATGGCCGAAGTGCCGATGTATCTGGATGCCGTCATCGGCCAGCATGATTTCACGACCGGCTTTGAGCCGCGCATCGACAACACGCCCATGGTGTGCCTGGCGGTGGACGGCTTCCCAGGCTTCAGCGCCCCTGGCATCCTCGACTTCCTGTCGCGCCTGCCGGTGGCCTACCGCTGGAGCAATCGGTTCATTTACCTCAGTCAGTCCCAGGCCGACAAGGTGCTCAACAGCTATCGCAGCAAGTGGGCGATGAAGCGCAAGAGCATGATGAATATGGTGCGCGAGAACGCCGGTGGTGCGGCAACCCACCTGAATATGCACGCGGTGGCGCAGACCGATGATGCGGTGGATGCGATCAGCGAGAACCAGTCGGGCGCGGTGCGCTTTGGCTACTACACCAGCGTCATCCTGCTGTCGCACGAGGACAGCACGGCGCTGGACGAAATCGCCCGCGAAGTGCGCAAGATCATCGAGAACGCCGGTTTCGGTGCGCGCATCGAGACGGTCAACGCGGTGGAAGCGTATCTCGGCACCATGCCGGGCAACACCCACGCCAACGTGCGCCGCCCGCTGATCAACACCCTCAATCTGGCGCATCTGCTGCCGTTCACCGCTGTGTGGGCCGGGCCGGACAAGAACCCCTGCCCGTTTTATCCGCCCAACAGCCCGCCCTTGTTGTATGCCAAGACCGACGGCGCCACCCCGTTCCGCTTGAGCCTGCATGCGGGCGACCTGGGGCATACGGTCATTCTTGGCCCAACCGGATCGGGCAAGTCCACGTTGTTGTCCACCTTGGTGGCGCAGCAGTTCCGCTACAAAAGCGCACAGGTGTTTGCCTTCGACAAGGGCTACTCCATGTTGCCTCTTTGCTGGGGTGCGGGTGGGCAGCACTACGACATCGGCGGTGAGCACGGCGACCTGGCGTTCTGTCCGCTCGGCCGCGTGAATGAGCCGAACGAGCAGGTGTGGGCTGCCGAGTGGATCGAACAACTGTGCGAACTGCAGGGCGTCAAAATCCTGCCAGAGCATCGGCAGAAGATTTACCGCGCGATTCAACAACTCGGACAGTCCACGGACACCATGGCGCAGCGCACCATGACCAACCTGCTGATCCAGATCCAGGACGTGATGCTGCGTGAGGCGTTGGGTTATTACACCGTCAGTGGCGCGGCAGGGCATTTGCTGGACGCCGAAACCAATGCGCTGGCCGAAGACCCATTCCAGGTGTTCGAGATGGAACACCTCATGAACAAGGGCGCCAAGGTGGTGCTGCCGGTGCTGTCTTACCTGTTTCACCGCATCGAGCAGCGCTTCAAGGGACGACCGACCTTGCTGGTGCTCGATGAGGCCTGGATCATGCTGGGTCACCCGGCGTTCAAGGCCAAGATCCGCGAATGGCTCAAAGTCCTGCGCAAGGCGAACGTCGCCGTGGTGTTCGCCACGCAGTCGCTCACCGACCTGACGAAATCGGGCATCGCCGACGTGATTTTTGAGTCCTGCCCGACCAAGATTCTGCTGCCCAACCCGGAAGCGATGACGGAGAACATCCGGCCGCTGTACGAGGGCATCGGCCTGAACCGGCGGCAGATCGAGATTCTGACGATGGCGACACCCAAGCGCCAGTATTACGTCATTCATCCCGACGGACGGCGCCTGTTCGAGTTGGGGCTGTCGGCGCCCGAGATCGCCTTTGTCGGCGCGTCGGGCAAGGACGACATCGCCCGCATCCGGGAACTGCGCGGTGAGCTTGGGGACGCCTGGCCGGCGCAGTGGCTGCGCGAGCGCGGGCAGTTCGACGCGGCGCAGGTGTGGGAGCGCTACTGAGCTTGCGCAATCACGGTTTGCGGCCCGCCGCAATAAGCATGCAGGCGGGCGCTGATTGGCCACCACCAATCGAGGAAAAATCATGAGTCCAAATCCTGAAAACCATCACAACGAGATCGACAAACTCCTCAGCGACAACAACGCATTACGGATCGCCATGGAACTGCTGGGGTTCGATCCCGAAAAAGTCATCGACGCCATCAAGTCCCCCTGCGACAACTTCTGGTACCGCGCCACTTTGGGCAGCTTGACCTGTTCAATCGATCCGGAAAACCCGCGCATCAAGCGGTCCGGTTTCAGCGGCCAAGGCGTGGCACGCCTGCAAGCAACTTTTGCGGGCCTGCTGTCCGGCCTGCGGTCCCAACCAGCGGATGCCTGATTCAACCAACGCCCCGAGACCATCATGCGCAAACGTCTTCTCCCCTTTCTTCTTGCCCCTGCCCTGCTTGTCCGCCTGCGCCAACCCTGGCGTGCCCCAGGCGTCCGCGCTGGGCACCACCGTCAATGGCTCGCAGCAAGCACAGGCCGTCCAGTTCGGCAGCGTGCTGGCCATCCAGCCGGTGCTTATCGCCCCGAACTCCACTGGCATCGGCACGCTGGGTGGTGCTGCGGCGGGCGGTTATCTCGGCTCGCGCATCGGCAATGGCAACGGCAACGGCTCCACGGCCCTGGCCATCATCGGTGCGGTGGCAGGCGGCATCGCCGGCAGTGCCGCCGAGGGTGCGGCGACCCGTGAGCAAGGCCTGCAGATCACCGTGCGGCTGGATGACGGTCAAGCTGTGGCCGTGACCCAGGCTGCCGACGTGCAGCTTGCCGTCGGCCAGCGCGTCGAGATCATCGGCAATCTGGATGGCGGCAAGGCCCGCGTGTTGCCGATGGGCTGACGGTCATGTGTGTGGACATCACGGTTTGCCGTGTCCACACCATAGGCCCGTATCCAGATCCACCGGAGCACCTGTCATGCGTAAAACCCTTCTTGCCGCCGCCCTGGCGGCTTTGCCATTCCTGGCGTCTTTGGCGTCGGCGCAAACCATGCCGCCCGCCCCGGCTCCCGTACCGGATTCGCAGACCACGATGAGCGCGGCTGCCACACAGAACGGCAGCAGCGCCTATGCCGGTGGCATGGCGTATTTCGATGAACAGGCGTATCAGGATGCGGCCAACACCGCCCAGGACATCTCCAACCAGGACGCGGCCAACGCCAGCAGCGGGGGCGGAGGGTATGGGGTGGGTCTGTCCGGTTCCACCGCCTGGCAGGACGCAGCCGCCCAGGCCCAGAGCGTGGCGACCGACCAGCAGAACCAGGCTGATGCGCAGGTGGCCGTGCAGCAGCAGGGTTCGTCATCCCAGGCTGGTGCGTACAGCACCGAGTCGGCCCAGGCGCCTGTCGTTGCCCAGAACGACAACAACGCCGCGCAGGCGTCGGCGTCCAGCGGCGAGTCCAGCTCCAGCGCCGGCATCACCCGGAGCACCGGCGTGCGGCAGGGTCAACCGACGGTGACCAACAACACCAGCGACTACCTTGCGGCGGGCGCCGCAACCCAGGTGATGATGAGCCAGGCGGCGACCGACGGTTACCAATCCAACATCGACGCCTACAAGGCCGCGCTGCAGGCTGCGGCCGACGCTGCGTCCTACAACGACGGCGGGGCGGCTTATGAAACCGCGGTGAACCTGCAAAAGCAGGCCGAAGCCAATGCCGACGATGCGGAGGGCGTGTCCGCTGCGCCAGTTCTGTCGGGCGCGCTGGATGTCGCCGCCGCTGCATCGGCCGTCAACAGCGCATCCGGCACCTTGCAGCAAATCCAGTCCATGACGGGCGTGCAGCAGGGGCAGACTGCGGGCGCCACCACCACCCAGGATGCCTTGCAGCAGACCACGGCCGACACAGGCGTGCAGCAAGGGCAGGCTGCGACCACTCCGAGCACGGACACGTCCTACACCCACGCTGCCGACACGCAGCAGGCGTCACTCAACGCGGCCGGTCAGCAGAACCAAACCGATGCAGAGACCTCGGCCCAGGCTTGGCAAACCGGCGTGTCCGCTCAGTATTCCGAGAACGCGGCCAACACGATTGCCAGCTACGACAACAGCATGGCATCGTCAACGGGTGACCCGAACTGGACATCGGCGGCGGCGATTGCGCAGACCTCGGCGGACCAGCAGCAGACCATCTACGGCCAGCAGCAGGTCATCCAGACCCATGCGACGAATGACGGTAACGCCACCAACGCCGCAGCCAACGCCGAAGCCCCAGGCGTCGGCAACACCCTTGATTCGGCCGCAAGCGCCGCTGCCACGGCGAATAGCACAAACACGTTGCAGCAGATTGGCGCCGCCACCGGCGTGCCGCAAGGTCGGTAACACAAGGCCAGCAACCCATACGGGAGTTTCCACCATGAACCCTTTCAAGAAGAGCATCCTGGCCCTTGCGGCCATGTCGGCCATTGCCATGGTTCCGGCCCACGCCACGGGCATGATCGCCGGGGCGACGTTCCCCGAGCAGATCGTGCAGGAACTCACGGCCGTCGAGCAATACGCGACGCAGGCGCAGCAGCTTCAGGCGCAGTTCCAGCAGGTCTACAACCAGGCGCTCAGTCTGGAGAGCCTGCCGACGCAGATGTGGCCGAATGTCTCGGGCAATCTGCAGCAACTCATCAACCTGATCGGCTCCGCGCAGGGCTTGACGTATGCGACGCAGAACACGGCTGCCGGCGTGCAGCAGCAGTACGGCGTCAATGGCCAGAGTTATCAAGCCAACCTGTCGCAGTGGAACGGCAATCTGACCAGCCAGATCCAGCAGGCGCTCAATCAGTATGGCTTGCAGGCCAGTGGTTTCCAGACCCAGCAGCAGGCGCTGAACCAGGTGGAGAACGCCAGTCAGTCCGCGGCTGGGCGCATGCAGGTGCTGCAGGCGGGCAACCAGATTTCGGGGATGCTGGTGAACCAGTTGCAGGGCCTGCAGCAAACGATGATGACCAACGGGCAGGTCGAGATGAACGCCATCGGCGCCGACAACGCTGCGAAGCTGCAACAGAACCAGATCAATCAGCAGTTCCTCGATGGATCCACCGGGGCGGGGTTCTATTGAGTCCAGGTTCTGGGATCCTTGTCCCCTTGTTCCGGGCTACGATCGAGATTCAGACGGCCTTCGGGCGCGAGTGCGGGGCGACTCATCGAAACAGCCCTTTTGCATCTCCATCCATTCCACTCGCGCCAGGAGCGCACCATGCAACCGTCTGAGCACAAACTCGCCTCAACCCTCGTTCTCGCCTGCGCTGTCGGCCTGTTGGCCGGTTGTGGGCACCAGGCTGCATCCATCACCGCCCCGGGCGTCGGCAAGGTTGCCGGCGCCCAGGTCAACACCACAGAAGGGCCGTTCGGTGGGCAGACCGTCGCCTGGTACGAGGCGCAGTTGAACAGCCATCCCAACCCGCGGTCCGCCGCCGATCCGGCCTGGCAGGAAGGCTTGTGGTGCGCCGGACGGGATGCCCAAGACAACGCCACGGTGAGCGCCGATGCCGTGGCGAAGCGTCAGGGCACGGTGTCATGTCAGTTGCTCCACCGCGCGTCGCGCGACCCGCGACCCATGAAACGGGCGTGTAATGCGATCGCGGCGTCCGGCAAAGAGGTCGGTTTGTACTTGGTGCCTCGAACCCGTATGTCAGTTGGACCGGCGGCTTCCCGAGCACCCCGTACTGTGGCCTGGGGTCTTGCACCCTTGAGCACGCACTTCAGACTTCGATGACGTGGGCCGCACGCCGGTGTCGCCGCAATACGCAGGCAACTACGAAGGCGATCATGGATGTCATCTACCCGCGCTGTGCCGGACTGGACGTGCACAAGCAGACCGTCGTGGCGTGTGTTCGCATCGTCGGCGACGGCCCGCTGCTGCAGGAGGTTCGCACATTTGCCACCACCACTTCGGGCCTGTTGGCGCTGAGCGACTGGCTCGACTCCTGCGGCGTGCAGCAGGTCGCCATGGAGGCCACCGGCGTGTACTGGAAGCCCGTGTGGCACGTGCTCGAAGGGCACTTCGAGCTGGTCTTGGCCAACGCCGCGCATGTGAAGAACGTGCCCGGCCGCAAGACCGACGTGAACGACGCGACGTGTCTGGCCGATCTGCTGGCCCACGGGCTGATCCGCGCCAGCTTCGTGCCGCCCGTGGCCGTGCAGGAGTTGCGCACGCTGACACGAACGCGCAAGCAGTTCGTGCGCGAGCGCGCCTCGCACGTGC